>CALUXV010000032.1 GCA_944324835.1 Candidatus Gastranaerophilales bacterium | reverse complement strand
AACATGTTAAGAATTTTAAACTTATATTAACAATGAAGAAATAAATACGTATTTTTTCTTTACTATTTTTCCTGTTTAAAATAGTATGATATTATATAGTAAAGTAAAAGTATATAATGTATAGTTAATAAAAGAGGTTTAATTGTGGAAAATTTAGGACCAGATATTTTTGGAAGAAAAGACATAACAGAGCAACCAAAAGATAATGGAATGCCGCCTTTAGCACCAGGTGTAGGCCCTGCTAAAATAAAAGTTATCGGCGTTGGCGGCGGCGGCGGAAATGCTGTAAACCGAATGATAAAATCAGGATTAACAGGTGTTGAATTCTGGTTAATGAATACAGACTTACAAGTGTTGCAATATTCATCTTGTGATAATAAATTGCAATTAGGTCCAAAATTAACAAATGGTCTTGGTGCCGGTGGAGAGCCTCAAATTGGAGAAAAAGCTGCAGAAGAGGCACAACAAGAAATTACTAGAGCAATTGAAGGTGCTGATATGGTATTCGTTACTGCCGGTATGGGCGGCGGAACAGGGACCGGAGCAGCTCCAATTGTTGCCAAAATTGCAAAAGATTTAGGTATTTTAACAATAGGTGTTGTTACAAAACCATTCTCATTTGAAGGAAAACGCAGAGCAAATCAAGCAGAACAAGGTCTTGAAAAATTAAGAGAATCAGTAGATGCTTTGATTGTTATTCCTAATGACAAGTTGTTAGATGTTGTAGATCGCCGTGTATCTCTTCAAGAGTCATTCATCGTTGTAGATGAAGTTCTTTTAAGAGGTGTACAAGGTATATCAGACATCATCACAATTCCTGGTTTAATCAACGTTGACTTTGCAGATGTTAAGAGTGTAATGCAAGCATCAGGTTCTGCATTGATGGGTATCGGTCGTGGTACCGGAGAAGGCAGAGCAATAGAAGCTGCTAAAATTGCTGTTAACTCACAACTTCTTGAAACATCTATCAATGGAGCATCAGGTGTTATTGTTAACATAACAGGCGGTCCTGATATGACATTACACGAAGTTACTGATGCTACAAATATTATCAATGATGCAGTATTAGATGATGCAAGGGTTATTATCGGTGCTGTAATTGATGACAATATTCAAGGAGAAATACAAATCACAGTTATTGCTACAGGATTTGAATTAAAAGCTCAAAAACCTACATTTGAAAGAGCTGCAGAAGACAGACCTTCTATTAACCCTGCTGATTTCTTTGCAGGATTCAATAGAGATAATTCTGCACCAAAAGCAAATGATATGTTACCAAGCTTTACAAATATTGAAATTCCTGATTTCTTAAAAAAATAATAAACTTATAAAATAAAGTAAAAAAGAAGGTGGTAAAAATCACCTTCTTTTTTAATAAAAAAAATTAATTAAATAAAGCTTCTATAAAATCAGAAGAATTAAACTCTTTTAAATCTTCCATTTTTTCTCCAACACCTATAAGTTTAACCGGCAAGTTCATCTCCTTAGCAATTGCAAGAACAATTGCCCCTTTCGCAGAACCATCCAGTTTAGTTAAAGCAACAGATGTCAATGCAACAGCATCTTTAAATACTTTTGCCTGCTGCAATCCATTTTGTCCTGTATTTGCATCTAAGACCAAAATACATTCTCTTAACGCCTCTGGAGCATTTTTATCAATAACTGATTTTATTTTCGAAAGTTCTTCCATCAAATTGTACTTGTTTTGCAAACGTCCTGCGGTATCAACAAGAATTACATCATAATTTTCATTGCGTGCTTTCTGTATTGCCTCAAAAACAACAGAGGCAGGATCAGCTTTATCACGCCTTATAATATCTGCACCGGCACGCTTTGACCAAATATCAAGCTGTTCTTCCGCAGCTGCACGGAAAGTATCAGCAGCTGCAACCAGTACTCTTTTTCCCTCTTGTTTAAATTTATACGCAAGTTTGCCAATAAGAGTAGTCTTGCCGACTCCATTAACTCCTGCAATAAAATAAATATTTAAATTACTTTCTGAAAAATTAAGTTTATTTGAGCCAGCCTGATTCAAAACTTGAGTAAATTGTTCTCTTAAATAATTTTTAACCTGCGATGGCTTAATTTTATCTTGCGAACGAAGTTTATCAACAAGTTCTGCAGCATAAGTTACACCTAAATCTGCACTTATAAGTAAATCTTCCATATCATCAAGGACAAATTCGGAAAATTCTTCCTCCTCTGATACAGTATCAACTACATTTCCTATAAGAGCTTGAGCGGTTTTTGAAACTGTTTTTTTTAAATTTTCAATACTATTTGAAAAAAAACCAAACATTATCTTAATCCATGTTCAACTACAACTTTTGCAAGAACTCCATTTACAAAAGAAGAACTATCTTCAGTAGAGTATTTTTTAGCTAATTCAACAGCTTCATCTACTACAACTTTCATTGGAGCACCTTTTGTATAAAGCAGTTCAATAATTGCTATACGCAGGATATCTTTGTCCATTTTAACAAGTCTTGAAATATCCCAACCGGTTGTATTTTTTTGAATTTCATTATCAATTTCTTCATGATGAGTTTTGAATGCTTCTGCAATCTCAATTACATATTCCTGAACTTCAGATTGAGATTCAAGAGTTGTGAATTCAGCGATTTCAAGAGCCAAAAGAGTTTTTTCAACTACATCCAAAACTGTTTCTATATTTTGCGATAAATCTGCAGTTGTTGGCAGCGGAACAGGTTTATCTTTTGCCCCAATAGGTCTAGAAAGATTTGATTCGTGTTCAGCTTCATAAGTATCAATTTTATCTTTTATATCAATTAAAGAACCTACAGAAAGTTTTAATTCTTCTGACGAATTATTTGAAAGAATTCTGACTGATTTAAGCATAATATCTTCAAAATCTTTAGAAGTATAAGAAGTAATATCCTTATCAAATTGTGAAAATAATATAAGTGCCAATTCACGTGCTGCACGTCTTGCTTGCATAAACTATCTCCTAACTAGCTATTATTATAGATAATAATAGCATAAAAGAATTTAATTTATAACAAAAAGAATAAAAAGAAAGTATTTTTATAGCAAAATTTTTCTTGTTTAAACCTTATTTTAATATGCAAATAATATTTCCTCTGAATATTTATACACATAATAACCAATATAAACAAAATAAAACATCCGGTATTAGACTAAAACCGCAGTTAACTGCTGATACAGTAAGTTTCAAAGGCAGCAGAGATCTATTAAAATTAAAGCCTGAAACAATATTTAAAAGAATAGATAAATCAATAAAAAAAGGAAATCTTCTAGGACAAGGGTATGAAGGTAAAGTTTATACAATAGAAGATTCTCCTTACTGTGTAAAAATCCCTCATTTTTTTTATTTTGGCAGACCCATAGATTACAAAAAATCTTTTTCCACAGAATTAACTGAAAAAGACAAAATAAACCATATTGTAGCCCATCTTGGTGATAAAGCAGTTATTATGAAAAAGATAGAAGGCTGCAATGTATTAAGTAAACCGGATATAGTAAAAGACTTAACACAATTCCCTGTTTCTTCATATAATAAATTTCTTAAACAAATATCTCAAGCACATAAAAACGAAATGTATTTTGATGTAACAAACCAGAATGTAATTATTAATGATAAAAATAAAACTATTACGGCTATAGATTTTATTGATAGCAAAGGTATTACTAATGATAAATTATTGCCATTACATTCCATGTATTTTTCTCTCGTTAATAGTCATGTAGAACCTGAATCTCGTAAATTTATTGCTAATAAGATTTTGGATTCCGCATTAGAAGAATTTAAACCGGGAAATAAACCTTGTATAGATATAAGTGAGTTTGATTTTAGTGACTTTTTACAAATTACATCAAAAGTTAGAAATAATCAGGCAGAAGAAGAGTTGAATAAAAATATAAAAGAATTAATACAATTAAAAGATATTGAACTTCTTGAAAAAAATGTTGTTAAAAATAAACTAAGCACTGTTTATACCAAAACAAAAGAATTGTTGAACAAATAGTTTTTATGTTAATATAGCCGGTATACACAGCTATTAAATAGGCATATTATGAGAATAAACAGTATTACTCCGCACATATATTTTTGTGCGAAAAATCAAAATTCAAAATATAATCATAAAGAAAAAACAGCAGCAAAACCCATTAACAATGGTCTAACAACTGCCGGAGCCTGGTTTAGTTTCGGTGTCGGGTTGGACTTTTTGTCCAGAAAAATAAGTTTTTCTAAATCCCCATTCAAGAACTCTCTTGCCGTAAACGGTATAATATCTGCCGCAGCCGGAACTGCTGCAGGTGTAAGTTCTTTAAAAAAGAAAAATAACTAATACAAAGAATATTTTCTAAATATTTCCATCTTGATATTTTAGTATTTTGGCATTAATATACCAAAATAGAAAAGAGGTTAACGATGATTCAATTTTCAGAAGCAGCGGCAATTGGCTTGCATGCAATGATATATATAGCTAATAGGAAAGATAAAATTATTTCTTTGAAAGAGATAGCTCAATATTTTAATATCTCAGATAACCATTTATCAAAAGTTTTGCAAAGATTGGTAAAAGCTGGTTATTTACTCTCAACCAAAGGCCCTAAAGGCGGATTTCAGATTATAGATGGGAAAGAAGGTTCAACTCTCATGGAGATTTATGAAACTATAGAAGGAGAATATACCCGAAAAAATTGCCTGTTTGTCTCACGACATTTTACTCCGTGTTGTTGTATTATGAAACCGCTTATATCTTCAATTAATACTACATTTGAAGATTTTATGAATAATAATCGAATTAATGATTTTAAGTTATAGGAGAAAATTATGAATAATATGTTTTGTTTTCAATGTGAACAGACAGCCCACGGGAAAGGCTGCACAGTACAGGGAGTTTGCGGGAAAAAGGCAGATACCGCAAACCTGCAGGATGAATTAACAAGTTCATTAATAGAATTAGCAAATTGTGCAGAAAATAACGCTGAAAATACGGAACTTTTAATTAACGGTCTATTTACAACCATCACAAATGTCAACTTTGATAACGAATCAATAAAGGAGTTAACTGAAAGAGTCAGAAAAAATATTTCCTGCAACAGTAGTTTTGACATAAATACCGTTTGGAATTGTGATGAAGATATAAGAAGTTTAAAATCATTAATCTTATTCGGATTAAAAGGAATGGCAGCTTACGCATATCATGCCAGAGTTCTAGGCTATATTAATAAACAAATAGACGATTTCTTTTATGAAGCGTTACAAAGTCTGTCAAAAAATCTAACAGCAGATGAATTTTTATCACTTGTCCTTAAAACCGGTGAAATAAATCTTAAATGTATGGAATTATTGGACAAAGCCAACACAGAAACTTACGGAAACCCAATCCCGACAAAAGTAAGTACCAATATTGAAAAAGGACCGTTTATTATTGTAACAGGCCACGATTTAAAAGATTTGGAACAATTATTAGAACAAACAAAAGATAAAGGTATAAATATATATACCCACGGCGAAATGCTTCCTTGTCATGCGTATCCTGAACTAAAAAAATATTCTCATTTAAAAGGAAATTTCGGCACCGCTTGGCAAAATCAGCAGAAAGAATTTGACAATGTTCCGGGCGCAATACTATTTACAACAAATTGTATTATGCCGGTAAAAGACAGTTATAAAGACAGAGTATTTACAACATCTGTTGTTGAGTATCCGGAAATGGTGCATATAGATGAAAATAAAGATTTTACACCGGTAATCAATAAAGCACTGGAGCTTGGCGGATATAAAGAAGATAAAAAAATGACAGGAATCAACGGTGGAGATATTTTAACAGTAGGTTTTGCACATAATACTGTTCTATCTGTTGCTGATAAAGTAATTGAATCCGTAAAATCAGGAGCATTGAAACATATCTTCTTAGTCGGCGGATGTGACGGAGCAAGACCGGGCAGGAATTATTATACGGAATTTGTTAAAAAGACACCTAAAGACACACTAGTTTTAACATTGGCCTGCGGGAAATATAGATTTAATGATATGGATTTAGGAGAAATAAATGGTATTCCTCGACTGCTTGATATGGGACAGTGTAACGATGCCTATTCTGCAATAAAAGTTGCATCAGAACTTGCAAAAGCTTTTAATTGCAGCGTAAATGAATTACCGCTTTCACTTGTGTTATCCTGGTATGAACAAAAAGCCGTTTGTATATTATTGACACTTTTATATTTAGGAATAGAAAATATAAGACTCGGTCCTACATTACCTGCTTTTGTTTCTCCGAATGTACTAAATATTCTGGTTGAAAAATTTAAAATAAAACCAATTACAACACCTGATAGGGATTTAAAAGAAATATTAAGTTAATAGCAAATTTATTTTTTATGTGAGTTTATACAATATGGATAAAAGTATAAACTCGCATAAAAATTCAAATGTACATTTTGGAAAATTCAAAAAAATAGTCGGACACCCATATCAAATAGATAAAATACGTCCTAATATTCCTGATAAATATTTGACTATTGCTGTGAATACGAAATCAGAAAAAACTGTTCTATATCTTATGTCCGGGAAACATTTTAATAAACTGGTTTCTTTAATGAAAAAACATCCGTATTTTGGGGAAGTCAGACGCAATCTAGAAAAATTCATGGGAATTAAACCAAAGAAAATAAATATTAATCAAGCATTGGAAAAATACTATTATTCTAAATATGACCTGTAAATAAGTTTTTAACAGTATTAAAAAATCCATCCTGGTTAACACTATCTGTAACTGCATTTGCATGTTGTTTTACCACATCATCTGCATTACCCATTGCAACTGCTAATCCATTATGTTTTCTTACGAAATCAAACATTTCAATATCATTTGAAGAATCTCCAATTACCATTGAATTTTTAGGTTCAATTTTTAATACTCTTAGTAAAAAATCAATAGCCTTATCTTTTGTAACCCATTTATTTTGGAATTCAATAATACTTGATCCGGATGGTTTTATATCTAAATCTTTTACATTTGCAGCATAAAAAGAATCAATAACTTTATTTTGACTATAAGATTCTTTTACATCGGCAGCATTACGCTTATAAATCATTGCTTTTTTTAGTTCTGATTGCTTATTAAATAATTTATCAAATGAAAGGACATTTTTTATCTGTAAATTTGTTTTCCACGGGAATTGAATTTTACTTGTTGCATAAGGTTGTTCATTAAAATACATAATTAAGTGAGAATCTTTATCATCTTTTCTGATTGATTTAAACCATTTAACTAATTCTTTCCCTGCTTTAGAAGAGATTGTATTATTAAAAATATATTCGCCATCCTTATTAAGTAAACCACCACCTTGTAATACAATTGTATAATCAGGTTTATGTTTTAACTGGTTAATTATAGGCAGAGTATCTTTATAACAGCGTGCAGTAGTCAGAACAACAGGAATGTTATTTTTATACAAATAATCAATTGCATCTATTGTTTTTGGAGTTAAATAATCGCTGTTTGGACTGATTGTACCATCAATATCTGAAAAAACTATTTTTATATTATTTTTTAAATTTTTCGCAGCAGAACTTATATTTTTAACTCTGTCAAACAGAGTTATTTGAGGGTTAAAATGCAATTGTTGCGAAGCAAGATTCATATACATAATAGGTTAATACTTATACAGATTTTTTTTTGTTAGTTTTCATATTAATTTTTACAAAATTTTACCCTGAAATATTTTATCAATCCTCCCAAATAAGTTGTAACCACAATACCTGTGATAAAGTAAAAATATGTAGATTTCATAGGACAGAAAAACCAATATATATCGGCATTATTCTTCACATCAAACGGTATTCCTTTTAATGCCAGTATTGAATAAGTTATTATATTAAATACCAGCAAATGATTTGCCATTATGTGGTATGTATTTTGTCCTATTTTATGTAAAAATGACCAATTTTTTATATAATCATACGCAATATTTATAATAAACAGACTCACCCAAATTCCAGTAAGACTTGTAATAATCGGTACAATCCAGTTATCGAACTGTCCCCATACAAGAATATAACTAAGCCCGATACCGTCCATCGGTGTATAATCCGCATTTGTCAGCCAGCATAGAGCTTGAATACAGATAATAGAATAAAATATTTTGGAAGTGAATATATCATACTTCCCTTCAATTTTTGTTGTGTATATATGTCCTAAATGTACAAACAACAAAGAAAACATCGTTCTTAAAAGATATAAAATATAAAGATTTTGATTGAATCTCTCGAGTTGTATTGCTATTAATGCCAGTAAAATATAAAATATTGTACTGAGTTTTGTTTTGGATAAAATCTTGTAAACCAATAATGTTGTAAATAACTGCGGAACAAACCACAGAGGAGAAGTCAAATCCAATTGGTGTCCTGTCAAAAACGGTATTAAAAACTCATTTTTTAACGTAATCGGCATTCCCCAGAATTTACCGACAATGGGAGTTATAAGAATAGTTATCCCGAGATAAACCGCTGAATAAATTATATAAGGCTGCATAAGACTTTTGAATCTTCGTTTGAAAAACTCAGCAAATGAATATTTTTCTTTAAACAACATGCCGGCAATAAAGAAAAACAATGCTATTTGAAAGGAGTATGGCGGGAATATCGGAATAAGCGAAAATTCCAAATGTCCGGATACAACCAGCATAATAGCAAGCCCCTTTAAAAGATTAATTTTATTATTGTATTTTTCCATTATCAATTTTTCTTATAACTTTACAAGGATTTCCGACTGCAACTACATTTGAAGGAATATCTTTTGTAACTACACTTCCGGCACCGATAACCGTATTATCTCCGATAGTCACACCGCCTAATACAACAACATTTCCTCCGAACCATACATTGTTACCAATTTTTATCGGTTTTGCATATTCAAGACCTTTGTTTCTTGTTTCGGCATCAAGCGGATGTTCCGGAGTATAAAATCCGCAGTTTGGACCGATAAAAACATTATCTCCAAATTCAACTTTGCCGGGGTCTAATATAATCAAATTATGGTTCGCATAAAAATTTTCTCCGATTGAAACATTGTATCCGTAATCACATTGAAACGGCTGTTCAATCAAAAAACTACCTTTTGCAGAACCAAGTATTTTTTCAATTAATACTTTTCTTTTTTCTGTTTCATAAGGCGGTAAATTGTTGTATTCATAACATAAACTTTTACATTTTGTTCTTTCTTCTATAAGAACTTTGTCATAGTTTGCATCATAAAGATTCCCACTCAGCATTTTTTCTTTTTCATTCATATATAAAACCTCACACATAAAACAATACACTTAGTTAAACATAAAAATATTTTACATACTAGTTTAACCATTAAAATAATTTATTTTTACATAAAAATATCACTCCTCTATATGTATGAGATTTTTTTCTGTTAACTATTTTTTGTACAAATATTGTCGTTAGACGTCATGAGAAGTCATGTAAATATTGGCTTTCAGAACGTTGACTTTTTTGTAAACAACATTAAAGACAACATGTGTAGAAAGAATATGAGGAAAATATGACAAAAAATCAGTATAAACATTACCAAAACAAAATAGGAGGGCATGCTTATGGGTATGGCAGCATCACAGGCTAGGTACATAGCCTTGACCGCTCGAAAGAGTAATGTTGAATACGAAGGCCAACAGATTAACCAGGCGAGAACGGCCCTGGCCAACCAGACAGCTAACTTATTCAACCAGATGATGGGCATGAGTGTACCAACGCCACCATCGACAACTGATTATACTACAGTACAATACTCGTTTAGTGACGGTATTAACAATGAAGTATTATCAAACTACTATCAATTGGGTACGGCAGATTCTGAATACAACTATGTTGTAACTACCTACCACAATGAAAAAGTATTTACGGGTACCAAAAAGAAAATGAGTGACCCGCAAATCCAGACTACATTTACACATCATTATAGTTATGATCCTGAATCTACTAACAATAATGATACAAGGAACATTACAAAAGCCTGGAAAAATGCGGATGGAACTTATGCAATGCAGGCAACTGACGGTACCACATCAATTTACCGTCCAGCAACTGACAAAGAAAAAGAACAAGTTCAAGCAATCAATAAGGGTAACGGTCAGTATGCCGATACTACAGCTAATGCTCAAGCAACAACTACTAAATTTTCAGATGTCCAATTAGATGGTGGTTCTGTCGCAGCATCAAATAGTTTAACAATCAATGGCACAACATTTACCAAGTATAACTATGATAATTTACAAGGTACTCAAAAAGATGCAGTTGATAAGACACTTGGCGCAAGAACAGGTGAAGACTTATTTATGGATGCAAATGGCAATATCATTGTTGTTGGAGAATTAACTGTTGCAGAAGGTGCTGTTGCGACAGATCCTGATGTAACATTCAACATTTATAATCCACAAGGTGCAGGTGTTGAAACAGGTGATTACTACACAGATGGTAAAACATTTGTAACTCAAACAGATCTTGATAAAGCTGTTGCTACATATAATGAATATGAAGCTCTTGATAAGAGAGGGCCTAACGAAATTAATGTTATCACAGTTTCTGATGATCCGACATTCTCTAACTACTATGCAGTAGGTAACTGTATTTTGACAGAACTTAATGCCGCAGATTTAGAAGATGAAGATACAAAAGCAGAAATTGATCAGATTATCAAAGATATGCAAGGCGAAAACGGAGATGTAACAGCCGCAGAAAACCTTGCTGCATGTTTTGATACTGATGCAAACGGCAATCTTGTATACAAAGGCGGATTATACAAATTTACAATGGGCGGTACAACATACTATACAACCAAAAATGATTTGGATGCATCAGCAGGTACATCTATTGTAGATAATGATATTGACGTCCAACAAGAAAAACTCAATTACTATAATGCTGTTTACCTTGATACAAAGGTAGAAGAAACTCAAAAAGCATTATTAGAAACAGATGGACAAGGCCGATTCAAAACTGTTAAATTTGAAAATGATTCTACAACATATACATTAAATACAGAAACAGTAACAGATGAAGATGCATATAACGATGCAATGAACCGTTACTACTATGAAAATGCAATGTATGAAAAGAATCTTTCAGACATTAACGCAAGAACTGAAATTATTCAGTCACAAGACAGAACCCTTGAACTACGTCTGGAACAGTTGAATACTGAACAAAACGCGCTTCAAAACGAAATGGAAGCAGTTAAGAAAGTAGTAGACAAACACGTAGAACTTGGATTCAAGACATTCGGCGGTTAATACTAGTTAGTATTAAAGTTGGTACTTTAACAATAACAATATTGAGGGCACAATGGCATACAAGAATGATGGTTTACTGGTTATAGCGAATAAGTTCGGAGCAGCTTCTGCAGATGCAAAGTGCATGTTGTACGAAACTTATGACAGATTAAGAGACCTCACTGTTTCAGGATCTGCCAGCTCAGGAACCGGCTTTGAGGCTTGTGGTGGCTTCCTATACCAACTTGCCAGCCTTTTCGCTCCATCAGCTTTTATGGGTACATTGGGCGGAACTCAATCATTTAATATCCCTGGTACTTCTTATTGGTCACCATACTCAGGTGGTACCGGAACAGTAAACGGGGGTTACGCATCTTTCGGGCTTAGCGGACTAGGGAACTATTCAGGGTTCCCTAGCGGCGCCGCTAACGTTAAATGGGGCTTAGGAAGCGGCTCTACAACCGGCGGAGCATCAAGCATCAACGGACTTATTTCAGGTCTTGGCTCTGCAGGCGGAACAGTAACCGGAGGTGCATCAAGCATAGGAAGTGTAGCAGACGTGGCATCAGCAGCTGCATACGGAATAGGTACCGCTAATGGTTATGGGATTGGTGCATCAGGTATATTAATGCCTCTGGCAGGTTTAGTTTCAGGATGGGGCGGCATTATGACAGCCGCAGCACCTTATTTAGGAGAATTTGGCTTACCTGCTATAGTTATGGGCAACTTAATGCAAGGAACAACTTCAGCAGCATTATCTGCTTACCAAAATGTTTCAAGCAACATCTTATCCAATGCTGATACAATTCTCTCTCAAAAAGTAGCAAACATCGAAACTGTTTGTAAAATGCTTGATACACAAGGTGAAGTTGTAAGAAAAATGTTAAAAGAACAAATGGAAGGCGATAGTAAAGCTATTCAGAATTTGTAGTTAAGTGACTAGGTGATTAGGTGATTAAGTGACTAAGAAAAAAGAATTTAATTACTGGAAAGCTATAAGCGATGAGAATAAGAACTTTTTTAAGAATAATGTTTAATGATATATTTCACGAGAATGTAATATCAAAGACCATATCATCTCTTGTTAATTTTTGTTACGAATTTAATATCCTCAACAAAAAACCTCTAAAGTATACTCAAAATGTGCCGTTAAACATGCAGGATACAAAGAGAAATATATTTTTTCAAAGTATTTCCGGAGACAAAATAGACTGCCAATAATTATTAAGACATGTTAAGAACATGTAAAATATCAGGCAATTATTTGGGAAAACATGTTTTATAATATATGGAAGTCTAAAATTGGGTGTAAGATATGAATGAATCAATAATGACTTCCCTAAAACGAATAAGAAATTTCATCAATTTTACAAGATCATTCTTTATAAGAAAAAATCCTTTTAAGATGCTCTTAGATGAAATTGTCGGAAACCTGAAAGATATGTTCAGTATTCGTCAAAAACTAAAAATGGCTCAATACAGGGTCAACTATCATAAACATCAGTTGATGAAAATGGAGTCATTAATAGCAGAAAATAATGAACACACATTCTTGAAAGGTAAAAACCTCAACGAAACAAGGTAAGGTGTACTATGGGTTTAATAGCATCATCAATGCGGCTTCTAACTTTAACAGCATATAAAAATGAGTTAGAAATACGTATTCAATCTGTAACAGAAAATCTAATCGGATTACAATCCCAAATTGATGAATTGGTTTCAATCGGTGCAGATTTAGATCCTGATAGTGATGCTTTAAAAGAATTAAAAGTAAAAAAAGAACGCTTAAATTTAATAGAAAAGAAATTAGAAATGCAGCAAAAACAATTCCAAACCCAATTGGAAGCTGTTAACCAAGAAATCCAATCTTGTCAACAAATGCTTGTCGGTAATATACAAAGCGGTATCTTTGGATATTCACTAGGCGGCAGATAGAAGATTAAATCCCAAAAATAAAAATTGATAACTAAAAAGAGGTCAACTGTTTAGTTGACCTCTTTAATAAGCATTAATTATTTAGCTAATTTTTTAATCGCAAGAGTTAATCTTGATTTTTTTCTTGCAGCAGTATTTTTGTGCAAAATACCTTTAGAAACAGCTTTATCACAAAGTTGATAAACTTTAGATAATGCAGAATTCAAAGCTTTTTCATCATCTGCTTGAGCAAGTTCTAAAACTTTTTTTACTGCAGTTTTGATAGAAGATTTGAAAGCTACATTTCTTTGTCTGTTAGCTTCTGCGATTAATACTCTTTTTTTAGCTGACTTAATATTTGCCATTTTGTTCACCTTTCTTGTTGTACTGAGCCAAACGTTTAATGACGACGCTCGCCCATTGGTGAGGATGTGAGTATAATTATTTTAACTCAAAAAAATATTTTACAACAGAATTATTAAAAAAGATTAAAAAACTTAAGCGATAGTGTTAAGTTTATGCTGTTGTTTCATTTCTTGTTTTATTTTTGCTTCACATTGTTTTTTCCAAGCGGAAGCAACGTGATACATCAAACCATTTTTTGCTGCTGATACGCCATTACGTACATCTTGTTGGTGCAAAGCATTAAAACTCATATCTCCTGCACGAGATGCTCTGAGCATACTTAAATTATTCTGATTTGTTTGCATTATTGCCATGCCTGCATCATGCTGCATTGAAATGGCTCTAAACATTGAAATTGCTGACACTAACATATAGATATACCCTTCACTGACTATATTTTATCATATATAGGTTATTTCTGCAACTACCTGAAACGATTATTTTAATTTTTATTAACTTTAATTTCTTAATTAGTTGTAAATTATTTTCACAAGAAGAATTATTTATTATAAAATATTCTTATGAAAAGGTCAGCTAAAAAAATCATAAAATTCCTATTTATTCTTTTGCTTTTAGCGGGACTTATTTTAGGCAGGGATTACGTAAGAAAATATGTCATAAACAGAATACTTGGCGTTTATTATGTTTATAAAGGAGATAGAGCATATCACAAGCATAAACTTGCATACTCTATCGAGTACTATAATAAAGGACTTGAATATTTCCCGAGTCATTATACTGCCTGGTATAATCTTGGAAATATTTATGTTGTTTATGAAGATTATTATTCAGCAGTTGAAGCTTATAAAAAAGCTATTGAATACAACCCGAGATATACTCTTGCAAGAATGAATCTTGGTATAATTGAAGCCGAAAAACTCGGTAATTTTGATGAAGCCATAAGACAGTATGATGCAATCTTAAATCTTAAAAATAAAATCTGGGCAATTCCGTTTTTATTTAGCAACAAGAAAAGTTCACGCCAAAACAGAGGTTTAGCATATTATAACAGAGGATTAGCTTATAGAGAAAAAGCATTGTTCCTGCCGGATGAAGATAGAGAACTTGAACTCGGACTTTTAAGAAAAGCCGCAGAATCTTATGAAAAATCTCATAAGATTTTAAGACGAAATTCTGATGTAGTATTTAACCTTGCATTAACTTATCATGTTATGGGGAATTACCGTGATGCCGGTATAAATTACTGTAAAGCAATATACCTTGCGCCGATGAATTATGAAGCTCATTATAACCTTGCAATTTTACTTAAAAGATTAAAATTATACAAAGATGCCGTTGAAGAATTAGAAAAAGCATCATTACTTTTATCTTTCCGGGCAGATGACAGCGGCAAAGCATCATATGTATTTGGTGTTTTAACCGATGCATCACATCTTTACAGCAAATATGGTGCTAAAGAACTCGGTACAAATATGGATATTTATGATACTGATAATCAAGAAGTCGTAGTTAAAAAGAAGAAAAAGAAAAGAAAACATACTGAAGATGATGATATAAAATTCAATTATTCTACAGGGAAAATTGTTCCGGCAGATGAAATGAGTAAAACAATGATGCAAACATTCAAAGTTTGTGCCGGCATGGACTACTTTAAACATGAGGCTCCTGACGATGAAGAATATTGATGAATTAAAAATGTTATCATATCTTTCAAATATAATTAATTCAAAATCCGATATTTTGGAGATTGTTTCAGAAATAAAAAATTATTTTAGAAAGCTAAAAGAATTTAATATTTTTTTCTACGATTATTCAACAAAGAAACTGAAAGATGCTGTAAACAATTTTTCACCGGTTGAAGATATGTTTGATGAAACAGCAGCCGGCAGTTTGTATTCAAATTTTTTAAAGTTAAGTAATTGTGATTATATACTTGATGGAAATGCTAAAATTGCTCTATCAGGAACCGTATCATTTAAAACTGTATTGGTCCCGTTAAGATTATCAGGCTCTCTTTTTGGAATGCTTGAATTAACTTTTGAACAAAAAGAAGATTATGAAACTACATTTTTAAAAAGTTTGGAAATTCTTGCAAACCAGTTAGTATTATTATTGCAAAATATTCTTCTTAAAGAACGTATTCAGATTAATTCAGACTTTTATGATGCGCTGAAAAATATTGCCAAAATTATTGAAACTCAATATGAATTGAATTATATAATTCCTCTGATTGGAGAAATGATAGATAAATTCGTTTCCAATCACCTTATCTATATTTTTATAAAACAAAATTCAGAATATAAACTTTTTTGGCCAAACGATTGCAGGGATAAAAAAGTTTATGAATTAATGAATACAATAAAAAATGAATATATAATTTCAGAAGATAGAAGAATTGGTATTTTCCCGCTAATTTGCGGACAAAATGTTATGGGATGTATAGCTGCACGCAGTACAATTGATAAATTAACACCGCAGGAAATAGGATATATTAATCAGTTAACAAAACAATCATCTGCAACTATTGAGCGCGCGAATGTTTATGCAGAAGCTCTGAAACATGCAACGATGGATGCACTGACCGGATTAAACAACCGCCGCCAATTTGAAATCCGTTTAAAACAGGAATTTGCGAGTGCAACACGTCAAAAACACCCGCTTTGTGCAATGATGATTGATATCGACTTTTTTAAAAAAATAAACGATACTTATGGACATGCAGCAGGTGATAAAGTCTTAAAAACTGTTGCAGGGGTAATAAAAGAACAGTTGCGGGAATATGATATCCCATCACGCTACGGCGGAGAAGAATTTTGTATCCTTTTACCGCAGACAAAAGTGGAAGAAGCAAATATTGTTGCGCAAAGACTTAGAAAAGCAGTAGAAAAAACTGTTATAGAAACTTACGATGAAAAAAATTCTGAAAATAAAAAAATAAGTGTTACAATAAGTTTAGGTCTTACTCAATTGAATGAAAAAGATTCTGCAGAAAACTTGTATATGAGAGCAGACAAGGCTCTGTACGAAGCCAAAGAACGCGGTAGAAACAGAGTGATAGTAGGATAGCTTACATATTTCAGTCAGGAATAAATAATGGAGTAAAAATTGGTAAAAATCATTTGTAAATCACTGGAAGACACAAAAAAACTGGCAGCAAAATTTGCAAAATTAACATCTGACGGATGTTTTGTAAACTTATTCGGAGAAATCGGAGCCGGCAAAACCGCATTTGTAAGATTTGTTGCAGAAGCTCTTGATATCAAAGAAAAAGTCACAAGCCCGAGTTTTACTATATTAAATGAATACCATACAGGAGAAATCCCTATTTACCATTTTGATTTATACCGGCTTGAAAATGAAGGGGTAAAAACTATAACAGACGAACTCAGAGAATATTCAACAGGGAAGCAACTAACATTTGTTGAATGGGCAGAGTTTTCGCAGAATGAAATTCCTTTTGACAGAATAGAAATCAATGTAACATATGATGATGAAGAAAACAGATGTTTTGAATTTACAGCCATTGGTAAAGGAATGGATAAAATTATAGAAGGGTTAAAAAATTGAAACTATTAGCTTTTGATACCTGTCTTGATAAGACATATATATTATTAAGAGATGATAATAAAATTCTTTCATCAAAAATTCTTAAATCTGATGAAAGAAATTATCATTCTGCATATTTAATTTCTACCATTAAAAATGTTTTAAAAGAAAATTCTATGACGCCATCTGATATTGATGCAATTGCAACAAATGTAGGGCCCGGAAGTTTTACCGGTATAAGAGCCTGCACAACTGTTGCAAGAGTAATGGCTCAGGAACTTAATATAAAAGCAATAGGAATTTCTTCGCTTGAAATACTTTCAAGGGCAATGAATGATGAATATATTGTTGCACTCGATGCCAGAAAAAATAAAGGGTATTTATATGATAAAGAATTACTGGGCGCTGTTGAATTAGAAGAAATTGAAGAAAGAATTAAAGGGCATAATGTAATAACTGATGATAGATTGTTTGAACGATTTCAAAAGTTAGGAAATAGTGTAATATCTTATCAGAAATCTGATTTTGATTTAGGAAAAATCTTATCGGATATAGCGATGGAACGCATAGAAAAAGAAGAGTGTGACTGGCATAAATTGTTACCACTATATATTCAACCTCCGCCGGTTACACTAAAAAAATAAAAGGGAAATTAAAAATGAGTACATTATGCAAGAATTGGACCCAGTGGTTAATGGAGACAAGGTTTTCTGCCTTAACTGATGAAATGAAATCTCAAACAATAGCCTGGCTGGATTCAGTCGGAGATGCTGTTGTAAAAATGGCACAAATAAAACCTGATGAAACAGTTCTTGATATTGGTACAGGTACAGGTTTGTTAGCATTTAAAGCTTTGGATGTTATTGAACAGGCAGCAGGAAGCGGAAAAGTTATTTTTTCAGACAAATTCCAGGATTGTCTTGATTCCTGCAAGGGATTTTTAGACAACCATGCAATTAATGCGAATTATGAGTTTTTGAATGCGTCTTGTGAAGATTTAACATTACCTGAAAATTCTATAGACAAAGCGTTGATGCGTTCAGTATTGGTTCATATCGCAGATAAACAGCCTGCAATTAATGAAATCTATCGTGTTTTAAAACCAGGAGGATATTTTTGTGCATTTGAACCGATTATTCGCTCCAACACAAGATACTGGGAACTTTTAGAACCGGGAGCAATAGAAAATTATTATGAATTTAAAGATGCAGAAAATAAAATAATGTCAGATGTGACGGATTCTTTATGTAATTTTGACGATTTCACGTTAAAAAACAATCTTGTAAAAGCGGGTTTTAATGATTCATCAACGTTAATACATACAATAGAATCAAAATATACCGTTACCCGTGATATGGTTATTCCGTGGTTTACATCCCCGCCATCACCTGACAGGCCGTCAATGAAAGAACGCTTTCTTAAATTCTTTGATGAGAAAAAAGTCGATAAATACATCAAAGATGTTCAGAATAATCTTGAAGGCAAAGAAATAACTCTTAAGACAAATTCTGTTCTAATTCACGCTACAAAATAATACTTTAGTTATACTAAAAATCATACTAAATGATGATTGTATTGAATACACTTTTTACGTACTATACTTATGTTATCAGATAGGATAGCAAAAGAAGTTAGAAACAAGGAGAATCACAACATGGCAACAAAAGTTAGAAAAGAAATGCAAGAACAAATTATTGAATCAGCTGGTCAAATCTACAACTACTTAGCAGATAAAGGCGAAGTTACAATTAACAAAATGACTAAAGATTTAGACCTTGATGAAAATTTTGTTTCTATGGGTTTAGGCTGGTTATCAAGAGAAGATAAAATCTCTTACACTAGAAAACCAAAATCAGTTTCTGTAAAATTAGTTTAATTTTACGTAATTTACTATTTAAAAGCGGACGTCATAAAATCGGCGTCCGTTTTTTATTATTTTATTTTTATTTAATAGTACTACAATTAATTATCAGGAAATATCTTCTTGTGGCTTATTTCCCTTCCAGCCAATCTATCAAGGGCTTTTTCTCTCCGAATTTTATATTAAATCCTCTTTCGAAATCAGTATTTGTTAATATATCGTGATTAATATTGAATGCAAGCGGTTCAACTTCAGGATTTAAATTTTGCACTTTTTCTTCTGAAATATCATTATTTTCCATAACATTAGAATAATTTAATCCTTGATAACAGCAAAATGGTGCTTTTATAACATTATCTTTTGCATTTTCCATCAGCCCGAACGTACGGCACACAATTCCTCTGTATTCATATATGGAACATTCATCATTTATTAAAAACGGGCAATCATACCTGAATAAATCGCCTGTAAACTTTTCTTTTTCAAGTTTGATATTATCAACTCTATCAGAAATAATATCTCTGATACTTTTATCCAGTTTCAAATAACCTGTCATAAGGTATTGAAATTCTAAAAAAGAATAAGGAAATTGTGCGTTTTTACAGCATTTTGCACAACCTTTTTTACAAAATATATATGGTCTTTGCGATTCAAAAAAATTGTTTAATTTGTTGTTTAAATATTTAAGATATGTAATATAATTCTGAATCATAATAATAATTTAGCATATAAATAAAAAGAAGTCAGAGCAGGTGCGTCTTGCTCTGACCTTCAAATTTAAAGGATTATTCTGGCCTTAATCTTCTTCATATATGGTTGTACTAATCATTTCTATGCACACAAAACTATAAGTTTCTGAATTATATAGGATTTTTTAGGTTTTGTGAACCCTTTTTAAACAAAACTAAATAAATCGTTACAAAAATCACTATTAAGTGTAAAAAGTACCCCATATCAATTATTTTGTTGGGGGTAAATGTATTGGGTCGGGGGTAAATGTATTGAGTTGAAAATCCGCTGCAACGATTTTGAGATTCTTCGCATCCGCTCAGAAAGACTAAAAACATTTCCCCCAGTAGGGTAGACTTTAGTCGTCCTGAGTGAATACGAAGGA
>CALUXV010000031.1 GCA_944324835.1 Candidatus Gastranaerophilales bacterium | reverse complement strand
AGGTTGGATAAATTTACACTTGATGAAATTTCAACTATTGCAGAAGATATTGACGAATCTGTATTAGAGTTACTTCTCTTGACGCTGGTTCAAGCGGGAAAACTCACATTAAGGGATGGCTTGTACTTCTATAATAAACAAATAAGTAAAAAGCCGTCTATACTGTCTTTTTATCCTAAACAAATTATTGATACTGCTATTCGTTGTTTTTGTCTTTCAATTCCGGCATATAAGGTCGCACAAATAATAGGAATTGCAGATAATTCAACTGTCAAAATATATAATATTTTTAGAGAATTGATTTATGAACGCCAAGCTAAAAAATTAAACTTTTTATATGAAAAAAATTCGCAACAATGCAGAAACAGAATGTTTTTTGATACGGAATTCCATTTTTATATTTACGACAATCAAGTCTTTGTTAGTAAAAATCCATTTCAAAGCATCGATGAAAGACCTTTTACAAAGTCTGAAGAACAGGAATTCAAGAAGGTTTACTCCTATTTAACAAGATTTACCTCGCACAATTCAAATAAAGTTGACCTTCCCCAAAAACTTGCCGAGGGAATCTGGCGGAGGAATAAGGAGTTTGAGGAGCTTTATTTTGATTTAAAAGTTAATTTGCTTAATATTTCTTAATAAACTTTTCCCCGATTTTTTAAATTGTCTTTATCTTTTTTGTTATCTGCTTTTAAAGTAAATATAAAATTTTTTTAATTTTTTCTGTTTTTGTTATTACTGTTTTTTACTTTCAAAAGTCGGGGAATATTCCCCGCTCTTGAATTTTCGCCTCTTCCATACCGCCGACTTTGACCACAAACGTTTAAGAGATGTTTTAGGTAATATCAAAGGTCGTTTTCTTCTTTCATATGATGATTCTCTAAAAGTGAGGGAATTATATAAAGGCTTTGAGATGATTGAAGTTGAAAGACAGAACGGAATTAATAATCGTGAGGGTACCAACAGGGCGAATAAGGTATATAAAGAACTTCTGATTGCGAATTACCCTATAAAAGAATTATTTAAGAATGTCTGACCCCATTGAAATCAAAATTGATAATAAAGCAGTCGAATCAAGACTTCTTGATTTGGCTCAAAAAAGCGAAAACCTGCGGCCGTTAATGAAAAACATCGCAGGAATTTTCGCATATTCAACAGAAGAAAATTTTAAAAACGAGGGCAGACCTGATAAATGGACGAAATTATCTGAATCAACAATAAAACAGCGAACTAAAAATAAACAGTGGCCGGGAATGATTTTGCAGGTTTCAGGGCAGCTTACATCCTCTGTTAATACTTATTATGATAATGATTCTGCCGTTATTGGTTCAAACCTTGAATACGCTGCAATACATCAACTCGGCGGACAGGCAGGGCGGAATAAATCTGTTGAAATTCCTACACGTCCTTATTTAAAACTAACCGATGCAGATTTTGAAGAAATTCTGGATTCAATAAATGATTATTTAAAATAAAAACACTTGCAAAAATTTTTTTCAATATTATCTTATTTATATGAAGATTTTGTTTTTGCATAGAAATTTTCCCGGTCAATTTAAGTTTTTAGCAAGGGCTCTTGCTAAAGATCCTGCCAATGAAGTTTGTTTTGTAACAAATAATACAGCAACAAAAACTACTGCAAAAATAAACAAAATTATTTATAAATTAAAACGTGATGTTCCAAAAGATTGCCATAAATATTTAAGGTTTTATGAAGAGGCAATAATTCATGGACAGTCAGCTGCCGAAATTTTAATCCAGATGAAGAAACAGGGCTATAAGCCTGATATTATTTATGGGCATACATGGGGATGTACTCTATTTGTTAAAGATATATTTCCTGATGTTCCGCTGATTTGTTATTTTGAATGGTTTTATAACGCAGAAGGAGCAGATGTCGGGTTTGACGGGAAAAATGTTGATGTTGATATGAGAGCAAAATTAAGGTGTAAAAATTCTCATCTGTTACTGGATTTAGTAAGCTGTGATTATGGAATATCCCCGACAGAATGGCAAAAATCTCAGTTCCCTCAATTATTCAGGAATAAGATTGAAGTGTTGCATGACGGAATAGATACTGATATATGTATTCCTAATGAGGATGTTAAATTCAAATTCAATGATAAAGTTTTTACCAGACGAGATGAAATATTAACTTATGCAACAAGAGGAATGGAAGAGTATAGAGGTTTTCCCGAATTCATGAAGGCCGTTGAAAAATTACAGAAAACAAGACCTTATTTGCAGGTTATAATTGGCGGAGAAGACAGGGTTTGTTACGGACGTCATTTAATAAATGATACTTTTAAACAAAAAATGCTTAGAGAACTTGATTTGGATTTATCCAGAATTCATTTTGTCGGGGATTTATCTTATCCTGAATATATAAAATTATTGCAGGTTTCAAGATGTCATGTTTATTTAACATATCCCTTTGTTTTATCGTGGTCATTACTTGAGGCTATGTCTGCCGGTTGTTGTATTGTTGCATCTGATACTGCGCCGGTAAAAGAAGTAATACAAGATAGTTGCAACGGTATTTTAACAGATTTTTATAATATAGATTTACTTGCGCAAAAAATAAATTCTATTCTTGAAGAACCTGAAAAGTATTCAAATATAAGAATGTTAGCAAGAAAAACAATAAAAAATAATTATGACAAAAATATATTGGTAAAAAAACACATAGAAATTTTACAAAAATTTATCCATAAATAGAGAAAACTTAAGCGAGATTAAAATATAGGCATTTGGCTAATTGACATAATTTTTATTTAGAGTATCTTTGAGATAATGGTGTTAAGAAGTAGAATGGATTGTTTATTATTTTAGGTTTTAGAATGTGAACTTATTAGTTCCAACCAAAAACAAACAATATGATCTTCTACTTAAAACTGGGTTAATGAAGAAGTGATGAAAAAATATAAAAATTTCATATACAAATTTTGCTCAATAATAGTTTTAAGCATTATATTTGTCACAATAATGTATACTTACAATAAAACCCAAAATTTCAGAATAGAATCTGTTGGGCATATGTTGGAAAACAGAATCGGTCATTCAGCAATTCTGTTACCAAATTTAAATGAAGTATTATTTGTTGGTGGTAGTGATGGAGCTGCAAATAACATTTTGCTAAATGCTGAAATTTGTAACTTTAAAAATAAAACATGCAAATTAATTTCAATGAATAAAAAACATATTATGTCAGATATATATATGAATTCTGATAAAAATATTGTTATAGTTGATAATGGTAGTATTGAAGTATTTGACAATACAAAAAAACAAATTAAGCTAATCGAAGAAAATCCTTTTGGTCTTGATAATTATGTTAATGAAACCAAAAGGATTCAAATATCAAATGATATAGTTCTTGTTTCTGGTGGCAAAATTAATCAAAAAGAATATTTTAATAAAGGTAAAAAAGAGCAAGCCATAACTTCAAAAGTATATTTATATGATATAAAAAATTATAAAATATTAAAACAATTGAATTTAAATGTACCAAGAAGTAATCACCAAATGATTTTTAGTAACAATTATTTATATGTGTTTGGTGGAGAATCTACTACTAAAGAAAACTCTTTATTCATAGAAAAATATAATCCAGATAGCGAAACATTTGAGATAGTAGGAAAGATTAAAGAAGCTAGAAGTGATTTTTCCATTTTTCAAAAAGGACAATATATTTTTTTAATAGGGGGACGTTTAAAAGATAATATTGAAATTTACAATCTTGAAAATAATACCTCTGAAATCAAAAAAAATTTTATAATAAATTCTGATACAATTCTTCTTAATTACGATTTCAATATTTTAGATATTAATGATGAAAATATAATATTTATTGTCAAAAGTAGAAATAAATCTTTATCCGGCTTGTATCATTACAATCTAAATGAAGAAAAAGTATATAAGATATATGAGCAAGATATTGGTTCTTATGCAAACATTATAAAATTTAAGAATAATTTAATTATATCTGGAGGAGAAAAACAATTTCTCTTACCATTAAAAAGATTCAAAATTTGTGCAATAGGTAAACTTTGTCCTTATAATAGTGCAACTAATAAAATAATTTTAGTAAAGGAGAAATAAAATGAATTTAGTGGACTTTTGCAAACTAATTTACGGTAAAACTCCAGTTCAAGCTATGAGAAAAGAAGCAACAGATGTTTATATCAAATATAAGTTAGAATATCAAAATATTGAAGTTACTTATTCTACTGATGAGATTGCTGGTGATATAACAATTAATGCAAATGGAAGTTGGGATGTAAATGTAAATATCGCAGACGAACTAAATGCTTTTCAACATGCATATATGTCCGCTAAATTAACCTCTGAATATGGCTCTAATTTTACTTTATTTTTGGGTTATGCAAAAGAAATTGTTACTTGGGCATTAGAACCTAATATCCAAGACAGAAATCGAGATTTGTGGAATGATATTATTGCTACTAAGTATACTAAAGAAAAGTTAAATAATGGTGAAGATATTGAAACAATTGCAAGTGATATATTTTTAGATATTATAGGAGATAATTCCTCCTATATTATAGATTTAAATGATGATGAAACTAGATTAGTTGTTGGCAGTGATAATTTTTCAGAACTTGTTCGACAAACTTTATTAGTAATTAGTGAAGGAATAAAAATTCCTGATAGCTATAAAAATAGTACAGACACGACTGTTATGGATAAATACTTAAATGACGCCTTAAATGGGAATATTCATCCAGATACAATTGCTCCGGAAGGTGTAACTTTGCCATCTTCAAGTACAACTGAAACCCCTGTAATTGAATATAAAACTTCAAAACCTAATATGTTATCTCAAGAAGCTATTATTCAAAGAGCTTTGAGTGAAGGTAATATCGAGGCTTTAAAATCCGTAATACCGAATCTAAACAGTAATTTTTTTAATGTTCTTAGGGCATTAGCAACTATTCCTGGTTTTTCATTGCAAAATGTAAATATTAATCAGACTTTAAATGGTATGTTGTTTGCTCCTGTTCTTGATGCTTTTGTTTCAGGAATTCACTTCAATTATCCTTTGGCAATAGATCTGGATGGGGATGGACTTGAAACAATAGATATAAATAAGAGCCAAATATATTTTGATGTAGATAATGACGGCTTCAGAGAGCAAACAGGTTGGATTTCTAAAAATGAAGCAATACTCGCCATTGATAAAAATGGAAACGGGAAAATAGACAATCAATCAGAAATGTTTGGATCTACAGAAACTACCGGTTTTGAAGATTTAAAAGCTATAGATTCAAACGGAGATGGCATTATAAATTCTCAAGATGCCGATTTTAATAAAATTAGATTATGGCAGGATTTGAACGAGAACGGAGTTACGGAAGAAGGAGAATTGAAAACTCTTACCGAAGCAGGTATTGATTCTATTTATACTTCTACTTATAAAATAAACTCAATAAATAATAACAATATTTTGACTGAAAAAACTACTATACAATATACAGATGGTGCAACAAAAGATTTATATGATGTTGCAACACAATACAATGATATGTATACAGTTTATGGCGGAGATTATATTTTGGATGCGGATGTTATTGACCTGCCTTGGCTTAGAGGATATGGAAATTCAATAGATTTACAGCTTGCTGCATCTCAAAATGATAATTTAAAAACCCTCGTCAAGCAAATGGCTGCAATGACTAATGCTAATGATATATACAATCAGTTTGATAATATGATGTCGATGTGGCTTGGAGAAAATAAAACCGGTGTAGAAATGCAAAAACTGGTTTTATCTAAGTTGCTTAAACTTGACGTAGATAATATGAGTCAATTTCAGGCAAATAACATTGGCAATGCTTATAATTCGTTGAAAGACAAATTATATGTACAGTTTATTGCTCAAACCGGTATAGCCGATGAATTTGACATTGCTTATGACTATCCTACAGATTGTATAATTTATAGCGATAATACTTATGAAAATATCGTAGCAAATACTGCAAACGGGGATGTATTTATCGCTTCCTATGTAATAGCAAAAATGCTTGCAGACGATGGTTCACTGGATGTTACAAAGCTAGCTAATACAATTAAGAAATTAGGGTATGGTGCGCAATTAATAAATTATCTCAATAGCGGTTTAAAATTCCAAAACGGTGAATTTACATATGTTGCTGGTTCAAAACCACTATATGTTATAGGTTCTGAATACAACGACACAATTACAGGCGGCGATACTGCTGATATTATTTACGGTATGGATGGCAATGATCTTATTAACGGTGGCGGCGGTTCGGACTTCTTGCATGGCGGCAGAGGCAATGATACCTTATATGGTGGAGATGGAAATGATACACTCATCGGCGGTGAAGGAGATGATACCCTTGAAGGAGGTGGCGGCAATGATACATATATCTATGCCGGTGATGGAAAAGATGCTGTATTGGACGAAAAATGGGCAATTGTAAGAGAACAGCAATGGAGACAAGATAATTACTATACAGATTGGTATCCGGTATGGGTTGATGCGTCTAAAACACTTGTAGATGCCGGAGATGACATTATTATTTTTGGAAAAGATGTCTCCGTTGATGATATAACTATTACCCGTAATGGAAATGATCTTGTATTTGGCCTAAAAAATACAAATAATACATTAACTGTTAAAAACTGGTACTCGACAATTGAACAACGTGTTGAAACTTTTCAATTTGCAGATGGATTAATATTAAATGCAGATCAAATTTTAAGTATTCAAAAAGATACCGCTGGTAATGACATGATAAATGGCAGTTCGGGTGCAGATTTTATATTTAGTACAGCGGGCAGTGATACAATAAATGGTAGTGCCGGAAATGATGTTATAGTCAATCAAAGTGGGAATACTACATATTATTTTAATCCTGGTGATGGACAGGATGTTATTTATGACTATACAGGTAACGATACAATTATTTTGAATTTTAACAGTGCTGATGTATTATTTAGACGTCTTAGTGGTGATTTAGTTCTAAAGTTTAAAGGCTATAATGATTCTCTTACTATCAAAAACTGGTTTATAAATGATAGTAATAGGATTGAAACGATACAAGTAAAAGAAGGTAATATTTCTATCAGTGACATATTGGGAATTGTTACAAGCTCTAGTGCTTCTAATAAAAATGATATCTTATATGGTACTGAAAACGATGATTACATTTATGGATATTCCGGAAACGATTTAATATCAACAGGCGCGGGCAATGATACTCTTTATGGCGGTGCTGGGACAGATGTTATGGTCGGAAGTATCGGAAATGACTTATATTATGTAGATAACATAAATGATAAAGTTATTGAAAATCAAAATGAAGGAACTGATACCGTTGCGTCAACAATATCATATGAATTACCAGACAATGTTGAGAAATTAACATTAGTAGGAACATTGGCAATAAACGGACGTGGAAACGATTTAGACAATGAAATCCGTGGGAATGCAAATAATAACATTTTAGATGGTAAAACCGGAACTAATACCTTAATTGGCGGAGCTGGAGATGATATATATATTATAAATGAATCTAATGCAAATGATTCAATTGTAGAAACCGCAGATAACGGTAATGATACAGTAAGATCAAGCATTACATATACAATTGCCAACAAAATAAATATAGAAAATTTGGAATTAACCGGGGAAAGCAATATTGAAGGAATTGGCAATAATGGAAATAATAATCTTATTGGTAATTCCGGAAATAATGTATTAAGAGGTTTGGGAGGCAATGATACCTTATATGGAGGGAAAGGTAATAATACTCTATATGGAGGTTTAGGGGACGATACATACATTATAGATAACACAACAACATTAGTTGTTGATGGTGCAAATCAAGGTAATGATACTATTCTTACTTACATTGATTATACCTTAGGCAACAATATAGAAAATATAATGTTACAGGGCTCCGATGACATAAATGCAACCGGAAATAAAGAAAATAATACAATCAAAGGAAACTCTGGCAATAATATTCTTCAAGGAAAAACGGGAAATGATACTATACATGGTGGCGATGGTAATGATACCTATATTTTTAATCGAGGAGATGGTGAAGATATTATTTGGGAAACAGGCTCGACATATACATACACAGACACAGTGACTTTTGGCTCTAACATAGATGTGGAAGATGTTATATTTACTAAAAATGAGACGGATTTAATCGTAAAAATAAAAGATAGTGAAGATAAAATAATTATCAAAAATTCCAATCTAAATCCGGATAACAGAATTGAAAAGTTTGTATTTGCAGATGGAACAGTAATTAATGGGAATGAATTTTATCAGCTTAATGCTAATGGCATTTTTAATACAGCGTATGCAGACTTTTCTGTTCTTGGTGGTAATTCTGTCTCAGCATCTGTTTCAAGGACTTACCATGATTTTGGTACTATCTCAAGAGAAATATACCATGATACAATGGGTAACAATACTATATTAATTAGTCACCCTAATGGAAATGAAGATGATTGGGATAATTATGCATCGTATACTTATAATGAGGATGGAAGTATAAACACAAAAGATGATATGCAATCTCGTTATTTTTATACATATGCTCTAATTGATGGGAAAAAAGTTCAAACAGTAGTCCAGAAGAGTTTGAATGCTCTGGATGAAGAATCTTATATGAGCAAGGTTGTAACATATTATGATGAAAATAATTTGACTCAAAAAGATGAATTTTATTTCGAAAATTCTGAACATATTAATTTATTAAAGACCTATACGTACGATGAAACTTCAAATAAATTAACTAAAGAGTTATTGCAAAATGTTACATATAATTTAGATGGAACTACTTCATTGCAAGCAGAATCAGAAACTAGATATACATACTATGATAATGGAATATTGAAATTTTCGTCAACAAAAAATTGGTATCCGGATCCGAATGGAACAGGAGGATATTATACATACACTTCAAAAGAGAGTTTGTATGAATATAACTCATATGGACAAAAAGCAAAGGAAGAATATTTTAAAGGATATTTTAATGAAGTTACGGATTCCCTAGGTAATATTGCGTTGGATTACGTTAGATATAAGGATGTTGTAACTTATTCATATGATTCAAATTATAGATTATTAAATAAATTTACAAGTTCCGGTTATTATAATGATGAAAATTCCGAATGGGATTTGCATGTATCACAACGAGTTGCATATTCATATAACGATTTGGGCTTAAAGTCAAAAGAAACAGTTCTTGTAGGCTTTTTAGACGGCGATACATGGAAAACTAAAATTGATAATAGATTTGAATATTCTTATACTGATAAAGGGTTACTTTCACAGAAATTAACCTATGATTATACATTACTGGGAAATGGAAGCTATAATATTGTTTTATCTGAAAAAACAGTATATACATATGATTCAGAAACAGATCAACTTATTTTAACAGAAACTTTTGATCAGAATAATAATTTGATGAGTTCTATTAAATATGAATATGTATATGACGATAATAATTATTTAATAAAACAAGTTATTTCTGAGGGAGTCATATCTTCAGGTGTCATTAGCTCTTATGAAGTTGTTAAAGAATTATATATTAATTCCTATGTAAACAATTTATATGGAGATAATAATAATAATGCTTTAGTAGGAGGTGTTTTTGCAGACTCGCTAAATGGTGGAGGAGGCTCTGATACTCTATATGGCGGTGCAGGTGATGACATAATTGATGGCGGTAGTAATATAGATTTTATGTTCGGAGGAAAAGGTAATGATACATATTATGTAAATAATTTAAACGATAAAATTGTAGAATTTGAGGATGAAGGCATAGATAGTGTAATTTCAACATATACATATACATTACCGGATTATGTTGAAAATTTAACATTGGCAGGGGAAAGAGATAATATTAATGCCGCTGGAAATGAGCTTGACAATGTACTTGAAGGAAATAATGAAAACAATATGCTATGGGGTTATGGTGGAAATGATTATATTAATGGTAAGAATGGAGATGATAATATTAATGGAGGTATTGGAGACGATACAATTATAGGTGGTGCTGGTAATGATACCTTGCAAGGCGCAGCAGGTAATGATTTATATTTATTTAATGCAGGAGATGGAATTGATGAGATTCAAGAGTTAGGAGGGATTAACGATTGTATTAAATTTGGAGAAGGTATCTCAAAAAGTGATATTGGATTTTTTAAAGATGGAGATAACTTAATAATCGACTATGGTAATATTGTAGGACAAGATACTGTGTCAATTATTGCTCAATATGAATCTACAAATAAAACAATAGAAAGAATACAATTAAATGATGGTTCTTATCTCTCAAATACAGATATTAATGCTTTAATACAAAATATTACCGCATATGCAATAAATAATGATATTCAAATTAACTCTATTAGTGATGTTAGAAATAATGCAGACTTGATGAATTTAGTTGCTGCGGCTTGGCATAGTTAATAGTTAGGATATTACATCAACAGGTTGGATCTTATACCAACCTGTTGTTTCTCGTACAAATAAATGAAAAACATATACAAATTTTACTTAGCTCTTATATTTACTATCACTCTGCAAATAAGCACTTATGCGGCAGAAATATCTTATCAGGATACATTAAAAGCCGCTATAGAAAATTCGTTTGATTTAAAGATGTCGGCTGTAGATATAGGTATCAGCAAAGCACAGCTAAAAGCAGTACGTGCTGATTGGTATCCTACTTTAAGTATGCAGTTTAACACAGAATATAACAGAGATCTGACTGGAGGACGCGGAACCTACGCTTATGCAGGAAACACTATGATTACTCCGTTTACTCAATTCAGAGATATGCTTTATCTGACACTTTCTTATAACCTGCTTGATTTTGGAGTTCAGGGTAAAAAAGTACATATTGCAAAACAGGAATTAGCACAAAAAGAAATAAATTATAATTTACAACTAAAAGATTTAAAACTTAAAATTCTTGATTTATACAGCAAAGCCCAACAGTATAATAATACAATTAACACTAAATCAGAAATTTTAAGTCTTTATCAAAATATGTTTACCAATAAAGAGCGTATGTTTACAGCCGGTATAAACAACAAACTTTCAGTTATGGATGAAGCTGTTAAAATAGCAAAAACACAGAATGAAATTGAAAATTCAAAGCGTGAATTAAAAAATACTCTTCAGGATTTGTCATATTATACAAAAAATGAATATGATATTACAGGACTTAGTGTAAAAGGAATAGAACAACAGAATGCCGACAATGAGTATATCAGCGATAACATTATAGAACTCAGTGATACGAATATTATAGAATCAGAAATTAACAAGACGGAATATAATTTTGTATTTAATCCTGCATTTACAGATGAAGCTAAATATTATGATTTAGAAATTGATAAGAAAAAATCGGAACTAAGTATTTTAAAACGACAGCTCTTGCCATCTTTTAGATTATATGCAGGATATGCATTATATGGACAAAACCCCAATAATTACTGGCATTCTGTTCAGGATGTCGGACAGAGAAGTTTTGTTGTTGGAATTTCATCACAATATGTATTTTTTGACGGGTTTAAAAACCGTGCTAACAGAGAAAAAACAAAGTTAGAAATTGAGAAACTGCAAATAGAAAAAGAAAAAAAACTAAGTGAACTTAAAAATAAATATACAAAAAGTTTTAAAGCCTACGAATCATATAATGAAGAATTAAGTACAAATAAAGAACTTCTCGCGACTGTAAAAGAAAAATTATACGATGTCGGCAGATTAAAAGCAAATAAACTTACAGATGAAAATGAACTTCTTTCTGCAAAAGCGGAACTTTTAAATCAGGAATTTGAACTGGAACAGAACATAATAAACATAACTTCTAAACTGGAAGAAATGAAAATAATGGCAGGAGCAGACTTATGATACAAAGTGGACTTATAGCTTTTGATGTTATATGCAAAATAAATAATATTCCGGTTGATTTACGTGCAATTGTTCGTGAAAATGGAATTACTAATGAAGAAATAAGCATTGCAGAATTGCTTTTGATTGCAAAATATGCTGAATTTAAAGCAAAACTCAAGAATATAGATTTATCTGATGCAAAAAAATATCCGTTTCCTGCAATATTTATTTTAAAAAATAAAACTTACGGAGTTATATTAAAGCCGGATTTTGAACATGAAAAAGCTCTGATTTTTATACCAGAAGAACAGAAAGCAAGAGAGGTAACCTTTGAAGAATTGAAAGAAATCGGCTCAGGCGAATATATTTTTCTTTCACATAAACTTATAAACGAACAAATAAAATTCGGGTTTAAATGGTTCTTTATTGAAATTATGAAGTACAAGCGAATAATTGCGGAGGTAATGCTCGGGTCATTCGTTGTGCAGTTATTCGGTCTTGTAACACCTTTATTTACTCAGGTTATACTGGATAAGGTCATTGTTCACAGAAGTATGTCAACTCTAGATGTACTCGGCATTGCTTTTGTTGCAGTTTCAATTTTTGAATTTCTTTTAAATCTTACAAGAAATTATATTTTTATTCATACTGCAAATAAAATTGATGCCAAACTGGGAGCAAAACTTTTTCATCATCTTTTTGCACTGCCGTTTGTATATTTTGAATCAAGAAAAGTCGGGAATATTATTTCAAGAATAAGAGAGCTGGATCAGATAAGAGAATTTATTACCAATAAATCTGTGTCTGTAATAATTGATTTATTCTTTTCAACAGTGTTTCTTGTAGTTATGTTTGTTTATAGCAGGATTTTAACATTTGTTGTACTTCTAATTGTTGCTTTAATTGCAATATTGTATGTAACAATGACTCCGGAGCTTCGTGCAAGGTTAGAAAACAAATTTCAGATGTCAGCACAGTCTAACTCATATCTTGTTGAAGCTGTAACAGGAGTACAGACAGTTAAATCCCTTTCAATAGAGGGGATTATGCAGAAAAAATGGAATGATTATTTAGGACGTTACGTAAAATCAGGATTTAATCTTTCTGTTATGAGTAACTTTGCAGGCAACTTATCCAATCTATTTCAAAAGATGATGACAATTGCGATACTCTGGATCGGTGTGACACTTGTTATTAAAAATCAATTAACCATAGGTCAGCTTATTGCATTTCAGATGTTTGCAAACCAATTTACCGCACCTGTTATGAGACTTGTAAATTTATGGAACGAATTTCAGCAGGTATTGTTAGGTGTTGACAGACTCGGTGATATTTTAAACAATCCTGTTGAAATAACTTCAAGCAAGGCTATTACCTTACCGAAAATCAACGGCTCTGTTAGAATTGAAAATTTATCGTTCAAATATACTCCAAACGGGCCAATGGTTTTAAATAAAATTAATTTAAATATAAAAGCAGGACAGAGTATAGGACTTGTAGGCCGCAGCGGCTCCGGTAAAAGTACAATAACAAAGCTTATTCAAAAACTCTATTTACCGTTTGAAGGAACTATTTACATTGATGAAGTTGATATAAGGCAAATGAACCCGATATGGCTTAGGAATAACATAGGTGTTGTTTTGCAGGAGAATTATTTATTCTCCGGAACTATAAGAGACAACATCTCAATGCCCAAACCTGATGCTCCGATAGAAATGATTATTCAGGCTGCACAAATCTCCGGGGCACACTCATTTATTTCAGAAATGCCTGAAGGTTACGATACAATAGTCGGAGAACGCGGTTCGACTTTATCCGGCGGTCAAAGACAGAGAATAGCAATTGCACGTGCATTGATAACAAATCCAAAAATTATAATATTTGACGAAGCAACATCAGCTCTTGATTATGAATCTGAGAGGATAATTATGGAAAATCTCGATAAAATAAAAAGGGGCAGAACAATGTTTATTATTGCACACAGGCTTTCTACAGTAAAAAATTGTGATTTAATTGTTGCACTAGATAAAGGCAACATAATTGAAGCAGGAACGCATGAAGAACTTATATCTAAAAAAGGTTATTATTATAATCTTTACACTCAGCAGGGAGCATTAAAATGATTAAATTTTTAGATAGATTTTTAAAAAATGAAAAAGATGACAGTCACGAATTTCTTCCGATAATTTCGGAAATCGAGGAAGAACCAATAAATCCGCTTGGACGAACAACATTCTGGATAATAATAACCCTTATATTTTTCACTGCACTCTGGTTATTTTTCGGAAAAGTCGATATAGTTGTAACTGCAAGAGGAAAAATTATTCCGGACGGTGAAATAAAAATTATACAGCCGCTTGAAACTGGTGTTGTAAAAGACATTCATGTTAAAGAAGGACAATTTGTAAGGAAAGGTCAGACATTAATAGAAATTGATACTTCCACAACCCAGCCGCAGCTTCAATCTTTGCAGGCGAATCTGGATTACATAAATACTGAACGAAAAAGATTAAACGGAGAAATAGTCGAAAATGCTGAAAATTCATACACACAAAATGAACTTTCAAAATCTGCCTATGCTGATTTGAATAACCAGTTAGCAGCAAAAAATTATGAAATAAAAAGGCTTCGTGAAGAAATAAGTAATTACCAGAAACAGCTTACACTTAACCTTGACAAAGAAAAAAGAATGCAGGATGTTTCAGATATTATTGCAAGAAATGAGCTAGATAAAGTCCATTCGGAAAATATGGACTATAGAAGTAGAATTGCAAGTCTTAATGAACAAATCAGAGGTGTCCAAAAAGAAATGGCATATATAAGGTCAAATTTCAGAACACAAAATTTAACCGAGCTTGCTGACAGGGATAAAAAAGCAAATGAACTGGAAGCAAATATAAAAGAAATTGAATTTAAAAAACAACAACAAAACATAATCTCACCGGTCGATGGCTATGTAAATACAATGCTTGTTCACACAATAGGCGGTATTGTTACACCTGCAGAAAAAGTAATCTCAATTGTCCCTGTGGATTCTCCATTGATAATAAAAGCATCTGTTTTAGACAAGGACATAGGTTTTGTAAAAGAAGGAATGCCTGTGCAGGTAAAAATTGATACATTTGATTTTCAAAAATATGGTATGATTGAAGGGAAAGTCAAAAAAGTTTCAAAAGACAGCGTTGAAGATGAAAAACAGGGGCTTGTATATGATGTATTCATAACTCCCATAACAAAATCTTTAATGGTTGACGGAAAAGAACAGCAGATTTCGACAGGTATGGGATTATCTGCTGAAATAAAAACAGGTAAAAGAAGAATTATTGAATTCTTTATTTATCCGATAATTAAATATTGGTCAGAAGCAGTATCTATTAAATAAATTACATTTTATTTATTCCACAAATCTATCTAATAGTTTGATGATCTTCAGTATCTTTTAAAAAGTAAATTTTTATACATCAAACTGCTAACAAAATCAACCTTGTGTTCTTTTACAGTCCGATTGAACGAGAATTCCGAGACAGCAAAATTTGAGCGAAAGGAAGGACTCTATGTATACCCCAATAATCCCATTTGATAAATATTGATTTTACTAGATTTTAGAAAATACTGCATTTTGCTATATGTATATTTATTATTAATTTTTTTACAAAGTAATGACATCACCATATATTAGCACTGTCTGCATTATAAAAATGTAAATTTATTTTGTCACAGTTAAACGCATCTTCAGCTAATTTACTTTTTTTGTCAATAGTTTCACCACTTTCGGGGTGAATGCTTATATATATTTCCTGTATATTTGGATTGTTATTTATTGCATCAAAGATATGTTGGTCTGTCTCATTTAAAGAATGACCATGGATAAACAAAACACCGTTTATTTCTGAAAGTTTGTTGTAGCAATATTGCAGGTAATCATTTTGGTCAATCCAAAATTTTTTATCCTTGCTATTACCTTCAGTAATGACTAATGGAGAAATCCCTTGGTTAAGCAAAAAAATGGTTTTATCAGATATAGACTGGTTATTATTTCTGTCGGAAATCAATTTATATGTATTTTGGCTATCATAAAATAAATGCAAACCTCCATGCAGGTAGAAAACATTTTGTTCCTTTTTACCTTTACTCCAAATGCAATCATCACCATTAGGATTGTTATCAAACCCATCTTTTGGATAAAAGTCAGGATTTTTAACATAGTTTTTATATCCAAATTGATCTTTGTGGTTGAAATTTACAGCATACATTATTACCCAGTAAAGTAGTAAGTCATAATTAAGAGTAAAAATATTATTGAAATTTGATATAAATTTAAGTGTATTATGATTTCTATTATCATCATTATGCACCTTTGATTGTATTTCGGTAATTGTTGTGACTAAGTCAAGTTTTAAATCTTCTGCTAAATTAGAAAAACTATTTGCAAGACTATATTCGTTTATTGCATTGAAAACTTTAGAAGAATAATTTAATCTATCTATAACCTGCTCATAATCACCATGTTTATTAAATATATCTTTTATTTTTCCAGACAACTTAGATCTAGAAAGTAAATTCGGATAATTAAAACTAGGATCTAAATTGATGCTAAAGCCATTTCCTAGTAATAAATGCTTCTCTTTACCCCAACATTCTTGAATCGCTTTTTCAAATGTTAAATCTGTCATTATAACTTCCAACCTCTTAGAGGCATATTATCATAAATTAAAAAATTTTTATACTCCATGTTGCCGAAAAAAATCAAACCATGTGTACAAAATAATCAAACCATGTGTTCTTTTACATAAATGATTGATAAACTGACAGAAGAAGAAAAAGATGTTATGCTCCTGTTAATTCAGGGGCATAACTTTCAAGGTGTATCAGCTTTTCTTGGAATTGATTACCTGGTTTATATTAAAATAAAAAAATCAATTTTTAAAAAATTACATATAACAAAAATTATTCAGATTTTACCACTACTTCTGCAAAATGGATTAATAGATTACATATAAATGCAATGTCGATTCCTGAAAACATGTAAAGAAATATAAAGAATTACGCAATTATATTTTTTTACATGTTTTAATCCAAACGTATGAATATAACAAATAATCAAAGTTATAATAATTATAATCCGCCATTTGGAGCAAGACTCGGTTGGCGTGCAACTTACGAGTTAAAAAAAACACCTGAGAAATTAGCAGAAATCACTTCAAAACTAAAAAATATGGGTGAGCCAACTACTGTTGTTGATATTATGTCTCAAGATACTAAAAAGGGTAGAATGTACTCTTTGAGATTATTTAATGAAATTTTTGGAGATAAATACAACGTTTCTATTTTGAAAGATAATCATAATCAAGATATTGTATCTGCCTCAGCAAAAGATTTTTTAACTACAATAGAAAATTTAACTAAACAAACTGTAGAACAAAAACAAAATGTAATTTTTAATAAAATTAGTAGTGAACATTCTACTTCATTACCTATGATTAACTATTTAAAAACAATAATTAATAAAGCTAAAGAAGAGGGTAAAGTTTTAACTGCAAATACTGAAAAAACATATTTTCAAAGATTTGTATAGTTAGTATTTACTTTAATTTTTTTTATTGTATCCTTAACATCATGACGATGGTGTTTTTTGATGTTAATTTGGGGTGATTAATGATAGAGTTAAAAAACCTTAAATATAATCTAAAAATAGAATTTTGGAATTAGATGTGTAGTTTTGTTATATCTGGAGGTTTTTATGAAAGAGTATAAGGGTAAAATTACTACAAAGCTATTTTGGACAGCTTGCGGTTTTTGTGCCGGTTGGTTTGTTTACAATCTTGTAGGATGGTTCACTCATAGCTTTTTAATTTCAGCAATTGTTGGTTTAATTATTATTGCTTGGATGCTTTATAAAGTATATTACTTAGATAATATTTCCATTGTTTTTACTGAAGATAACCAACTTCTTATTAAAAGATTCGGAAAAATAATAAAAGGATTCGCTATCGATCAATATTATTGGTCTGAATATTCAAAAGATTCAAATACTAAAAGTGAAGATGACCAAGATATTTATTATGTAAGCAAAGAAACAGGAAAAGAAGATTATATTGATGCAACTAACTTCAGTGGCGAAGATTACGAAGAAATGCTTTCAAAGTTAGGTGCAAAAATCCAAAATGAACCACCAATAAAAGTTGCAACCATTAAAAAGTAAGGAGGTATAAAATGGGTATGACACAGTATATTTTATTAGTAGGCGGACTGATTCTTTTAAGTTTTGTTTATCAAGGTGTTGCAATGTATATGCACTCAATGTCAAAAAAGAAATTTGAAAGTGAGAATCCTGATGCATCAATTATGGTAATTAAAGATTGTCAATGGCATCCGCTAGGATTCACTAATACTGTTAATTGTTTAACAATCAATGGTGAACCACAAATGCAAATTTCTGTAGGGTATGGTCAAAGAGGTTTTTATCTAAAACCTGGTGCAAATGTTTTAGAATTGCAGTACGAAACTCAAAGACCTGGCATTTTACATAAATGGGTAAGAACAACATATGATCCACAAAAAATTGAAGTAAATGTTGAACCTAAGAAAAAATATTCTATTTCTTATGATAAGAAACAAGGTTCTTTTGTGTTTGCAGAATTAGCTGATAAAGGGAATAATTAATGGATTTAGTAAGATTTCAAAATAATATCAAAAGAATGATTAACTGTTTTAAAGACATTAAATATGTCTATAGTGAAAGTGCTCCTGTATTAAGTAGAGAACAATACGCAGCAATAAATATCGGTGCAATTAATTCAGAACAAAATGGATATTATTGCAATTGTATTGAAACAGAACCTGATAAAGAAGATGTTGCAGGTAGATTAAGTGACTATTATGGAATATATGACAGTGAATCAGCTCTAGAAACTTTAGAATGGTTATTGCATAGAGGACATAATATTTATTTTGAAGCAATAAGACCCGTAATCGCAAATTCAGCTCAAGAATTTAATGTAGATATTTTATTGGAAGAAGAAAAAGATCGTTCTTTAATGTCTTATGTTGGGAATATAAAAGAATCTCTAGAAGTTCTTGTTGATGAACATATTATAAAAGGTGCAAGCGAATTCAAAACAATGTCAGTTAAAGCTTGGGACTTAGGTCGATTGGTTTTAGTTACTCGTTGTTGCTGTGATGTTGGCTACATTACCGAAGAACAAGCTTGGCAATACATAATGTCAGCGTATGAATGTGCAAGAGAACTTTATCATAATTGGACAGAGTTTGCTCAAGGATATATTGTTGGCAGAGCTATGTGGAATGGTAATGATGGTTCTTTGTATGGAATTATCAGCATCGCACAAGGTTTATTAAATGATGAGAACAGTCCATGGATAAAATATCCATTGCATTAACAATTTGTACAACTATATTAGTAATACTGACACTGGTGTTTTTTCAAAAGCCCGGTGTCACTTACTAATGAAAGACTTACTCGCTTAGGTATGGACTCTTTTGTAGTTTTTTGTTTATATATAAAACTACTAAAAAAATAGAAATATTTATTTGCAGATGAAAGCTTCTACAAAAAATTTTTTATTAAATTTATATTTTAGTTTTCAGTGTATAACGGTGATATTAACGATATTGGCACTGTTTTACGCTATTTTTGTATATGTAATAACTTTAATGCTGATGTATGCAGATATTCAGACTTCGTCATTAAACGGAAAAGCTGTTATAATCTTTCTTATTATGACTTTGGGGTTGTTATTTTTATTATTCTCTGCCGTAATAACTCCAACTTCAGCTATTGCAACTATAAATAAAATTCGGCAAAGACCTTTAAATAAACTGCAAAAGTTTTCATATACAATCTTTCCGATAATTGTAATACCGATTTATATATGTATAATTCTACTTATTCTTTAGTCTATTTTGATGCAAATTTATCTTTTAAAGAATCCATATATTTCCAAATAGTCTTATAGGCGGATAGTTTTTGTTTATTTGCATCTCCGCATATAAAGTTTTCTGTAGGCATATCTATACTTTTTTTACTTGGGAAATTGTGACATAGAGTTACTTTTGTACGCATTTCCTTAATTCTATATGTAGGAATACCAAGCATATTTAAAAACAAATTAGGAGAAGGTTCGCCTGCAGCATTGTTACAAATCCCAACAAATATAGTATCCTTATCAGTGCCAATTGTTTTAGCCTTAGCCTCTAATCTCTGCAATGCATTTTTAGGTAATAATTGCTGCGGTTTTTTAGATAATAATGTGCCGCCAACAACCTCCAGTTTTGCTTTAAAACTTGTATTCTGATTATTACTAATCGGTGATATTTGCATTAATATATACTCCAACTTACAGGTATATTACTTTTTAATGTATGTATCATAGCATAAAAATATTATTGTAGAACTATACAGGTTAAGCCTCTACATCAAGTGCAAATTTTTCAATATCTTCGACAGTTATGTTACGATTAAT
>CALUXV010000030.1 GCA_944324835.1 Candidatus Gastranaerophilales bacterium | reverse complement strand
CAAGTCCGTTGATTTGATTATTTGTACCGGATTCAGCAATTATTCTGTCATCATAATTACTACCGTTAACAACATTATTATCCCCCCTTATTCCGAGATTGGAAACACTGTTATCAGAGGTTATCGTAAAATTGGAGCCGTATGTTGTTATCTGACCGGTTATTGAATTATATGTATACCTCAACTGGTTAGTTGCCTGCGATGGTGCAAGAGTGGTTTCGTTTCTGACTGTATATGTTTTTCCGTTAATTGTAAAAGTTTTTTCCTCCCCGACATAAGTAAAATACAATATACCGCTGTTGGCATCACTTACGGCATTAATAATTACGGCATTCCCGTTTGAATTATCGACATAAAAGTTGTTTCCGGTTCCGCCATCAATAAGATTGTATCCGGTATCATCAATAACAAAATAATCATCACCGCCGGCACCGGATACCGTATTGTTACTACCCTGTACATAGAAAGTGTCATTACCGGAGGAGCCGGTTACCGTAACGTTATTGGCATTTATGTTATATATATTATTCCCGCCCGTATCACTCGGAGAACAAGCAGCATTAATATTATATGTATCGTCACCATTTCCGCCGGCTGTTGAATAAGTATTATTATTAGCATTTATGTTTAAAGTATCATTGCCGTTTTCACCAGAGATATTTCCACCGCTATAAAGAGTAAGATTGTCATCACCGTCCCCGCCATATACTGAATTTTGTCCTGTTCTAATTGTAATATTATCATTACCGCCTAATCCATAAACTGTTGCTTGCACAGAATAAACATTAATATCATCCGCCATATTTCCGCCGCGAAGTGTACTGGCATATCCGTAAAAATCAAGATTATGCTCCGTATCAGACTGCGAGGTAATAGACATAAAATATCCTGCAAGGCTTGTTCTGTCGTTAACAGGATTATAAGCATATAAAAGGGTATTACTGTATCCGGAACTATTTGAAACCGTATATGACTTGCCATTGATTGTAACTGACTGAGTAGCATTAGCCCCAACAGTAAATGCCTGTGCATTATCTTGTGTCCCGAAGCCGTTTATCCAGTTAGTAGTACCGCTATCAGTAATAGTATTTGTACCGTTTCCGCCTATAATACTATTACGACGAGATGTGGATGTTGCTGTAACCGTATCGTTACCATCTCCCATATCAACATAATTTGTATAACCTGCCAGTGATAAAATATCATCTCCATCGCCGCCGAAAATTCTTGCCCTGGTACCATTTTGATTACTAATAGTAATACGATCGTTCCCGGCATCACCGTAAATTGTTGCATATGCATAACCGGACATAGAAATTGAATCATCTCCGTCACCGGCACGAACCGTTACCTGATGATCAGAAATGATAATTGTATCATCATTGTTTCCGCCGTAAAATGAAAGATATTGTGAAGCTAATTGAACATTATGAACCGCATTAACATCACCTCTTATTGTCATACCTGATGTAGTTGCTTTTCTAAAAATAATTCTGCCTGTCGAAGAATTTACTTGATAAATAAGAGAGTTGGCACTTGTAGAATTATTGGTCACGGTATAATCAATTCCGTTTATATTAACCGTTTTGGTTTCACTCCCTGCAAAATCAACAATATTCGCATTCGCCCCTACAACATTTACGGTAGTATTGGAGCCGACAGAGCCGGTCACTGTATTGGTTCCACCATCTCCGTTAATTAAATTAGAACCTCCAGAATGTATATTGAACGTATCGTCACCATCGCCGCCCCTAAAAATATAATTTGAAGCATAAATATTAAACGTATCATTGCCTGCACCGCCGTTTATTGAATAATTTCGTTCAGCATTAGCATACGTATTTATAATATCATCACCATCACCTGCATTAACTGAGTTATAAGCACCGCGGCTGGTTATTGTATCATTTCCCCCTTCGCCGTATATATACACCCAACCGCCATTAGTTGATATTGTATCGTCACCATCTCCTCCATAAAAACGATTTCCAGTATTAGTATCCGCAGAATATGTAGATACTTCTTGCAAAGTATCATCTAAATCGCCGCCATATACATAGTTATTTCTGCCGTTTATCGTAATATTATGTTGAACATCTGCCTGCCCCCTGATTGTAAAAGAGTTTCCGATAAAAGTTATTTCCCCTGTTGAAGAATCTTTCATATAAGATAGAGAAGAACTTGTCCCCTGACGGTTTGTGACAGTATAGTTTATCCCGTCTATCGTTATTGTTCTGGTTTCATTAGCTGCAAAATCCTCAGCCCCCTCTATATCCACCGCCAGCGGAGCCGGAGATGCAAATGTCGTTGCTCTCACCGGAGTAGTATCCATAGATGATGATAAAACTGCTACCTCATCATCGATTGAATCCAAGACTGTATTTATATCTATTGATTTCGGAGCAGCAGAAACTGCTGTTCCGCCCGTATCAGGAGTATTTATATGCACACCGTAATTCACCCTTGCCGCAATAGAATTTAAACCGGATACATTTCCACCACCTATTGTATTAAAGGTAGTTGTCCCCGAGCCTCCGGCAGGTGACTGAGCTCCTTCAAGAAGCTTTATCCCGTTGAAATTAGTCGAGGCCCTGATTACCTCTATCTGTTCTATTATCTCATCTGCTTCCGCCTGCATTGCCTCCCTTGAATCATCGCCGTATACGTCATTAGATGCCTGCTCCGCCAAATCCCGCAGCCGCTGAAGAAGTGTCATCATATTATCCAGAGCATTCTCCGCCGTTTCGAGCATTGATATACCCTGCTCCGTATTCTGCTGCACTATCAACATTGAGGATATTTTACTCTCCAAGTCTTCTGCTATCGAATATCCTGCCGCATCATCTCTGGCATGGTTTATTTTAAATCCCGTTGTCATACGCTCTATCGTATTGTTTAAACCGATAGTGTTATCACTCAGTGTATTCTCAAGGATTAATCCTGCTATGTCAGTACCGATTGATATCATAATACGGTACCTCTTCTAGCATGTACAACAGCAGGGTAAATATTAGGGGTAAGTGTGTTGTATTGAGGTTTATACCTCAACAATATTCTGCTATCAAATTTACTAAAATCAATAATATTACTATCATTTTGAGCACTGCTAAACTCAATTATACTGCTATTTTTTAATCCTCTCCAAATTTTAAGCACGCCAATATGAGGGTTTCTAAACCCATATAACAGTTTATTCACAATTCCTTTCGTGACAATAAACATATACTTCCCTAGGTAATAAAATATATATGACGATAGCAGTTTATTTAATTTAAATATATAATATTTATTATTTATATACAATATATTTATACAATTATTTTACAAATGTTTATCTAGTTTTCTATGTTGTTATAAAAACAATCTAAAAAATATTTGAATATGACCTGAAATAGTCAGAAATTACATTTGCAAGCATTGGAAGTATCCATACAAGTATTGCAGCTCCAAATACAGGTTTGAATAAGAAACTCAACTGGAATACGTTAACCTGAGGTGCGGTTTTTGAAATTACCCCTAATATAATATCCTGTCCTAAAGTTGCAAGGAGAACGGGTGATGCTATTTGCAGGCCCATATATAAAACATTTGATGATAGTTCTATCAAATAATCCATATTTACAATTTTTGCCAGAGGAACTGAAACAGCATAAACCGGAAATATTTGAAAACTCCTGATAAATGCATTCACAAGCCAATATAGACCGCCGACTTCAATAAATATTAGAATTCCCAATAATGAAAAACATTTTCCAAGAATAGATGTTTGGCTTTGAGTTGTAGGATCTAACACCATTGCTGATGTCAAACCCATTTGCATATTTATCATATCTGCGCCTGCATCAATGGCAAGCAGAATTAATTGTGCCATATAGCCAATCATTGCTCCGACAACAAAGTTTAACAAAATAGATAATAAAAGCGAATTATCTGCCGGCGGCTGTCCGATATGTAATGTTGCAATAAAAATACCTGTCATAAGCATTGCAAATGAAAGTTTTACTATTGTATTGATTTCTTTCCTGTTAAATACCGGAGCAAACCTTATAAAACCCAAAACACGTGCAAACACAATTAGACCTGCTGTTATATGTACTGCAAGTTTAGGAAACATTAAACCAAATTGTGCTACAAAATTATCCATAACTTATCTCAATTCAGGCGGTAAATCGATTGGTACCAATTTAACCCCGTTTACATGTTTTATACAAGTCCTGTCCTCTGTTACCCTTACACATAGATTCATCCGCTTTTTACCCTTTTTAAAAGATAAACGTGTCGTTCCGACATTGTGCGGGATTATCATCATTGCAAAACCGCATCCTTTGCCTTTTAAAGAATTAATCGGTTCAACGGTTATAATTTCTTCGTTACTTATTTTTATGTCTGTAATCGTTTTGTCTGTCATCAACATATAGTTTTCAAAAGCCATACATGGTGATGATATTAAACAAAACAGTAATATTAATATAAACTTTTTCATATTCTACCTACCTATAATTTTATTTGTTTCAATAAAGTTTGGTCTTGGCATTGGAGTTCTTGGTGATTTTTCGTATTTGAGTTTTTCATCCTGGTTAATAAATGGTGCATCACTCGGTTTTCTTATTACATCTCTGATTTTTAAGTTTTGAGGATATCTTTCTGATAATTCACCCGGTTGAAGCGGTGATGTATACCTATAATAATCCGCTGCCAGTACATAGTTATCATTTTTAGGCACAAGGTTGAATGCAAGTCCCATACCTTCTTCAAACAAGTTTGTTAATAATTTTATGAACCCCATTCCGCCTATAATAATTACAAGAAATACTGCAAATATTTTAGGAGCAGCCGCAATGGTTTGTTCTTGAACCTGTGTGACCGCTTGTATAATACCTACAATCAAACCAATTACCGCTGCTACAAGTACGCAGGGCATTGATATTGCAAGCATTGTCATAAAACCTTTTGCTAAATATTCTAATAGTACTTCCATAATTTATCCTTTATTTTTATCTTGATAATTCGTGTTGTTTGGCAAGTATACCCAACCTACTATTTTAACCGTGTAAGCAGAGATAAAACCTAAGTATATTTACCCCATTTACTCCATTTACCTCCGCCTAGTTATAACTTTGTACAAGCCCTTGAACAATCAGCGCCCAGCCGTCAACAGCGATAAATATCAGGAGTTTGAACGGCAGAGAAATAATCGTAGGTGACAACATGAACATCCCGAGAGCCAGCAGGATATTTGCTACAATAAGGTCGAGTACAATAAACGGAACAAACACAACAAATCCGATTTCAAATGCGGTTTTAAGTTCACTCAAGATATAAGCAGGCGCAACTTCCCACATTGTTATTTCATCCGGAGATTTCGGCGGAGTTTTCCTTGCAAGTTCTACAAAGAATGCCAAATCGCTCTCCCGGGTTTGTTTCATCATAAATTCTTTTAAAGGTTTTGAACCCTGCTCTATTGCCAGAACTATATTCTTTGATGATTGATACGGAACAGAACCGTATTCATACATTTTTTGAAATACTCCGCTCATGGTATAGAATGTCAAAATCATACTAAGACCTATGATTACAATTGATGGAGGTACTTGCTGTGTACCCAGTGCTGTTTTTAACATTGAAAATACAATTGTAAATCTTAAAAAACTTGTCATACAACAAAACATAAACGGCAGTAATGAAAAAGCAGTCATTACAACCAGCATTTGTAAAACAGGATTTATATCTTTAAAAACTTCCATTTCTCATTCCCCATTGAGAGAATTTTTATTAAACTCTCCCGCTCAATTTTTTTACTAAATTCCGCATAACCGGTTCTTTCCCGGAATTATACAGGCTGTCCTCGTTCTTTATGAACTCAGATAAATCAACAGTATTTGTATTTCTTGTCTCTTTTTTATTATTATCAAGTTTTGATATAAGAGTTGTTCTCTCCATATCTCCTGCTATCAAAAACTTTTCACCGTGAGCATTTACTATATATAAATTTTTACGTGGTGACAGGCTTAAAACTTCTTCAACGTGTAAAGAGCCTGAACGTTTTCCTTTTACATTTGTTGCACTAAATTGTTTATATACAAATAGCGCAATCCCTATAATGCTCATCATTGCTAATATATATACAATAAAATGTGTCAGATATCCCATATCTTACCCCTATAAATCATCTGCATCTATGTCAAAATCGCTGTAGTCAAAATCGTCTCCGCCGCCTCCGCCGCCGGCTGCAGGTTGCGCTTGTGCAGCTTGCGCCGGTGCATTAGGGTTTTGAATTGCTGATTGAACAGGTGCTTGTTCCCCTGCAGGGACAGGGTTTATATCTGCTATACTCAGCGGTGCTCCTGCCATAATATCTTCTGCGGTAACGTTGGAAATTTTAACTCCGTATCGGTCATTAATAATAACAAGTTCGCCTTTTGCGATAACTTTGTCTCCAACTTTTAAGAAAACTTTGTTATTGTAAACAGAACTTATATCTACAACAAGACCCTCTTGAATATCTTTTAATTCACCAAGAGAAATCTTTACTTTATCAAATTCAGCACTCATTTCAACCTGCAGGCTGTCCCACAAGTTAGTGACGTTTTCGCTGTTATCCATATCTTCTCCTCCATTGTCATCGTAAGGGATTATTAATTCTTGATTAGGGTTAAGTGTAAATTTTTGTAAGATATTATCGCATACAAGCGTCATTTCACTTGCTTTACTGTTTTCAAATACAACTATATCGCCGACAGAAATATGTTTAATATCACTGACTGAAAACATTGTTGAACCGATATGCAGGTTGACTTCTGATAATGCATCTTTAAATACCCTGTCATCAACAGGATTTTCCGGCTCTGCAAGAGTTTTAGGGTTCAACATTTGCTTTGGTATCGAAATAACAAATCTTGCGCTTTCATCGGAACTCATGTTTCTGACAAAATATGAAAGATTGATTTCATCCGGACGTTTGGTTAAGTTTTCTTTGTTTATATTGTCCGAAATTTTTTCATATAAATAATCATTAAACGATGTAATAATTTTTGCTTCCAAATCGGAAATATTTGATAAATCAAACTTCTTGTTTGTTTTACCCAGTATTTTGTCTAATATAACTGAAATTGCTGTTTGGGAAATTCTTATAAATATGTCATTGCGGGGGCCAACCTGAACTTTTGTGACAAAGAAACTTTCAGATTTGGTTAAAATATTCATATTTTCCGAGATTGAAACAAGTTTAAATTCAAACCCCTTATCAAAAAACTCGTCGCTTGCTTCTTGTACTGGAGGCAGAAAAATATCGTCAAACCAGCCGTATTGGCGGTATAACTCACTTGAAAAACTTGTATTAATTTGATTATCTAAAGCTTCCATACCGGTACATTTCCCCATAAATATATTAATGAAATTTAATCAATATGCCATCAACCATTTAATGTAGATTAGTGAATAGTGAGGAAGGGGTAGTGGTTGAATAAACTGTACACCTGAGAAACGAAACAGGTATTTGGATACAGTCTGTGGATTTAGTATTATACACGTTTTAACAAGGCAATAAAATCCATTACTAAATCAATTTGTTTGTCATCAAGTCCGATTAAACGCTTGGTTACAAGTTCTGTCCTGTCATTGTTATTATATGCGTATTGCAATAAATCTATTGGAGTAATGTTGAATGCTGTACAAATTTTGTCTATTGTTGCAGCTTTTGGGGTATATCTGTTATGTTCAATGTTTCTATAACCGTCTACAGAAAGACCGCATTTTTCAGAAAACTTTTCTTGTGAAAGTCCTGTTCTTTCACGTAATTCCTTTATTGACTTGTTTATCAATTCTTGAAAATTTGTCATATAATCAAGGTTAAATCAAGTGTTTGTTATTTATAAGTATACTGACTGGTAAATTAATTTGCTACCTAATCAGGGATAGCCACACACACACACACAACAACACGAACCCCACAGGGTATTATAACATGTATTTTATCCGATTGTTTAATATAATTGCCGGTTTTTTAGCAGGGTAGGCTTTAGTAGTAGGGTAGACTTTAGTCTACCATTAACGTTGCAAATGAGATTCTTCTGCTAATGCTTCAAAATTACCGTTTTTATAGTATCTGTAAAATTTGCTGCATAAGTTCTGTTTTTTTGTTGGTTGCAAATTTTGTAAAAAATTAATATAATTATTCAGTGCAAGGAGAGCAATTATGCTTGAAAATGATAACGAAGATAAAAACAATTTAATTGAAGATTTTGCAAAAAACATTGATAAAGCAAAGCTTGCCGGACAAATTCAAAGCTACCTGAAAGGCGGCAAGGAAGGAATGTTCAAAGAGAAAAAATCTGAATTTGAATACAAAAAAGATATTATAAAGATGCTTTTGGAAAGAAAAAAGAACGGATTGTAATTTAAGGAATTTATATGCTGAAAAAAATATTTATTATTTTGGGACTGTTTATTTGTACAACAGCTGTTTCATTGGCTGCGGATAGTTATATTAATCTAGATAAATTAAATATTCAATCAAATACGCAAATGACAAAATCTCAATATAAGCATGCACAAAAAATTATTAGAGAGCTTCAAAAAGAAACTCCTAAACAGTTTAACCACAATTACGGCCCGTTTTTAGCAGCAATATATGATGATAAAGGCAATCTTATTGCAAAAGCGCAAAATAGTGTTATACCATCTTGCGATTGTACAAACCATGCAGAAATGAATGCGATAAGACTTGCTCAGAAAAAACTTGGTACGTATGATTTATCAAAATATAATTTGAGTATTTACGTAACGGCAGAACCTTGTATAATGTGTGCCGGTGCAATTATGTGGTCAGGCATAAAAAATGTATATTTTAGTGTGTACTCAAAAGATGTTGAAAAAATAACAGGTTTTGATGAGGGTTATAAACCTAATTGGATTTCACAATTTAAAAAACGAGGTATAAATGTTTATGGTGGTATTGAACAAGATTTGGGCAAGCAAATCTTGATTGAGTACGTGCAAGAAGGCAACACTATTTATAAACCGGCTAGAAAATGTAATTAGAAATAATTTTTAATACTTCCAACCGCGTTTTGTAATTTTTGTGTTAAGAATTTTCCCATCAGAAGCAATGTTTTGAATTTTATTTGTTCCGGAGATTTCATTTCCGTATTCGTTAAGCACAGCTTTGTCTATTTCTCGAATTTTTTTATTGTCTGGGGTTATTGAATTTTTTACAGTTTTTACAAGACATCTCATTTGAGATATAAGGTATGTTCTTGTGTCACCTGCTTTATTCTGTCCTTGAAGAGCTGTACGGGAGTCAATTTTACGTTGATATATTTTTTTGAAACCTTCAGTTTTTAAATCTTTTGCTAAACGATTTACTGCTTGTCCTTCTCTTGTTGAGTAGTTTTTGATTTCTCTGATAAGATTTAGTTTTGTTGTTCCTTGCATGTTGGTTGATCTCCTATATTTATTTTATATATAGGTAAAAAACGTAAAAATATTTTTTGCTATTAATTATTATGTATTTTTTATTTATTTAAAAATCCATCCTCTATGTGTTTCTCCAAAAGCAGAAAGTACATTATTTATGAATTTTTTAAACTTGCGGACTCCGTATATTTCAAACCCATTTTCGTTATGGTATGATTTGTCTATTAAATGAATCTTTGTATTAGAATTTTGGTTAATTGTTTTGTTAATTTTTCTTGCGTACCCGCCGCTTGAAAGAATGTATGATTTTGTTGTGCCGTCCGCTTTTTTCCCTGTTAAAGCACAGCGGTCATTATTGAAAGCTCTTTGATAAATATTTTTGTAACCTTCTTTTTTCATAGATTTCGCAAATTTATTAACTGTTTTCCCTTGAATATTAGACATATTTTTAATTTTTCGAACAAAATTTAATGGTTGTGTGGCAATTTTAACCATTTTGTACTCCTCTCCATTTAAAACGAAATTATTATAGCTGTTCCTTTATAATACCACAAAAAAATTTTATTATTATAAATATATTTTGTGATTTTTATAACGATTAATTAATGATTTTTGTAACAATTCAATATAAAGAAAATATTAAGTTTTCTAAAAACGGACAGTTATCGTTTGACATTAAAGATTTTATAAGTACGATAATTAATAAGTGTAAAAATCACAATATACACAAAAGGATTTTTGGAAGTAATGTTCATACTTTTATAAATTGGTAATAGAAAAAGGAGATTAAAAATGCCAAAAACAACTAAAAGCGCAAAAGTTGAAAAGTTAGAAAAAGACTTGGCAGCAAGTAATCTTGTTGAAAGTCCGGAATCTTTGGAAATTTTAATCCAAAAAGTTCAAAAGGCTCAAAGAATCTTTTCAACATTTTCACAAGAAAAAGTAAATGCTATTTTTAAAGCAGCAGCTACAGCAGCTGACAAAGCACGTATTCCTCTAGCCAGAATGGCTGTTGAAGAAACAGGAATGGGTGTTTTAGAAGACAAAATTATTAAAAACCACTTTGCATCAGAATATATCTACAACAAACACAAAAATGCAAAAACTTGTGGTGTTATAAAAGAAGATAAAATTAACGGTATTAAAGTTGTTGCAGAACCTTTAGGTATTATTGCAGGTATTGTTCCTACAACTAACCCTACATCAACTGCTATATTCAAAGCATTAATTGCTTTAAAAACAAGAAACGCAATTATCTTTTCACCACACCCTAGAGCTACAAAATGTACAATTGCTGCTGCAAAAGTTGTTTTGGAAGCTGCAGTTAAAGCAGGTGCTCCGGAAGATATCATCGGCTGGATTGATGTCCCTTCAATTGAACTTTCAAGCCAATTAATGAAACACGAATCAATCGCTTGTATCTTAGCAACAGGCGGCCCTGGCATGGTTAAAGCTGCATACTCATCAGGAAACCCTGCATTAGGTGTTGGCCCTGGTAACGCAGCAGCTGTTATTGATGAAACAGCTGATATTAAAATGGCGGTTTCTTCAATTCTTATGTCAAAAACATTCGACAACGGTATGATTTGTGCTTCAGAACAATCAGTTGTTGTTGTTGATAAAGTTTATGAAGAAGTTAAGAAAGAATTCTTATACAGAGGTGCTTATTTATTGAACGCTGAAGAAGAAAAGAAAATGATTGATCTTCCGTTCATCGATCCAAAACGTGGAACAGCACACCCTGCAATTGTTGGTCAACCGGCTCACAAGATTGCAGAACTTTCAGGATTCAGCATTCCTGATGATGCAAAAGTTTTATTGGCTGAAAGGCCAAAAGTTGATTGGGAAGATCCGTTCTCAAGAGAAAAATTATCACCAATCTTAACTATGTATAGAGCAAAAGATTTTGAAGATGCTGCAGAACAAGCATACGAACTTATTTCAAGAGGTGGTGCAGGTCATACAGCCGACCTTTATACTGATGCAAGAAGTCAAGAAAGAATTGACAAATACGCAGAAAAAATGCCTACTTGCAGAGTTTTAATCAACTCACCTTCAGCACAAGGTGGTATTGGTGATTTATACAACTTCAAATTAGAACCGTCACTTTCACTTGGTTGTGGTTCTTGGGGTAAAAACGCAATATCAGGTAACATCGGTGTTGAAAACTTATTGAACTACAAAACCGTTGCTGAAAGGAGAGAAAATATGTTATGGTTCAAAGTTCCTTCAAAAGTTTACTTCAAAAGAGGTGCTGTTGACTTAGCTCTTCGTGAACTTCAAGGTAAAAAACGTGCATTTATCGTAACAGACAGATTCTTATTCGATTCAGGTGCGGTTAATGCTATTGTTAACGTATTAGACGAAGTTGGTATTGAATATCAAATCTTTTTCGATGTTAAACCGGATCCTACATTATCTACAATTAATCAAGCTATGGCTATGGTTAAAACATTCGAACCTGATGTATTCATTTCATTAGGCGGCGGATCTCCTATGGATGCTGCTAAGATTATGTGGTTAATGTATGAACAACCTGATACAAACTTCGAAGACATCTCTATGAGATTTATGGATATCAGAAAAAGAATTTGTTCAATTCCTGAATTAGGTAAGAAAGCAACAATGGTTGCAATCCCTACAACATCAGGTACAGGTTCTGAAGTTACTCCGTTTGCAATCATTACTGATGATGAAACTCATGTTAAATACGCAATCGCTGATTACGCTTTAACACCTAACATGGCAATTGTTGACCCTAACTTTGTTGACGGTATGCCAAAAGGTTTGACAGCTGCATCAGGTATTGACGCATTAGTTCACGCAATCGAAGCTTATGTATCTTGTATGGCTACAAACTTTACAAATTCAAATGCTTTAGAAGCAACCAAGTTAATCTTTAGATACTTAGAAAGAAGCTATTCAGAAGGCGCTAACGACCCTATTGCAAGAGAAAAAATGCACTATGCTGCAACAATCGCAGGTATGGCATTTGCTAACTCATTCTTAGGATTATGCCACTCTATGGCACACAAACTTGGTGCTATGTATCACGTTCCACACGGGGTTGCTAACGCTTTATTAATCAGACAAATCATTAAATTCAACTCATCTGACAGACCTAAAAAGCAAGCAATCTTCCCTCAATACAAGTTCCCTTGTGCAAAAACTAAATATGCACAAATCGCTGATGAACTTGGTTTAGGCGGTAAGAACGATGATGAAAAAGTTGAATTGTTAATCAAGGCAGTTGACGAATTAATGACTAAAGTTAACTTACCAAAATCTATCAAAGAATTTGGTGTTGATGAAAAAGAATTCTTCGATAACCTTGATGAATTAGTTGAATTGGCATACGATGACCAATGCACAGGTGCAAACCCTGTATATCCATTAATGGATCAAATCAAACAACTTTATACAGACGCATTTAACGGTGTTGTATAAGTCTTGTTATATTGAGCAAGGGATTTTATTTCCCTTGCTCTTTTTAAATAGAGAAGAGAAAAATGATAGATAGATTTTCAAACAAAGTAATAAGCCGATTAACGTTGTACCACTGTGTTCTTGTAGATTATATCGAACAGGGAATTGAATTTGTATCCAGTACAAAACTTTCCAAGCTTTTGAATATTGATGATTCTCAAATTAGAAAAGATATAAAACTGCTTGATTACAGAGGAAAATGTAAAGTCGGATATTCCGTAAAAGATTTAAAAGAAATTATTGAAAAACGTCTTACATTTAGTAAGAACAAGGATGTTTTTATTGTCGGAGCCGGTAATTTAGGTTTGGCATTGGCTAAGAACGATAATTTTGACTATTACGGGTTTAATATTCTTGCTTTGTTTGACAGCAACGATTTAAAAACCGGAATAAGTATAGACGAAAAACAAATTTTTCACATAAGCAAACTTCCGGATTTAGCGCAGCGGCTTGGAGTTAAAATTGCGATTTTAACAGTACCCCATTCTCAGGCTCAAAAAGCTGCTAACTTTTTAATTGATTCCGGCATAAAATATATATGGAACTTTACTCAATGTATACTTGATGTTCCGGATGATATACATGTATGGAATGAGAACCTTATCGGGCATTTCTTACAATTAACTATTGACGATACACAGATTGAAAGCTAAAATTAGATTATTATGAACGAGATAAAAATTTGTATGGGCAGCTCTTGCTTTGCAAGAGGTAACGATGAAAATATTGAAACACTTGAGAATTATATAAATGAGCACCAGTTAGATGCGAATATTGAATTAATCGGATTAAGATGCACAAACAAATGCGATAAAGGTCCGGTTATTATTATTAATGGTAAAGAGTATAATAATATACACTATCTGGAACTCAAAAAAATACTAGAGGAATTACCGCATGGGCAATAAGCTTTCACCTGTCTACACGTTAAAAAATGAGTGTCACGACTGTTATAAATGTGTCAGAGAATGTCACGTAAAATCAATACAAATAAAAGACGGAAGTGCATCAGTTTTAGCGGATAGGTGTATAGCTTGCGGACACTGTGTTACGGTTTGTCCTTCAAATGCAAAACGTATCAGATACGATGTTGATAAAGTAAAAGCATTATTTGCAGTAAAAGAAAAAGTAATAGTATCGCTTGCCCCAAGCTGGATAAGTATTTTTGATTATACAAAACCTCAAATGATTACACTGCTAAAAGCTTTAGGGTTTTACGGTGTGAGTGAAACGGCTCTTGGTGCTCAAGAAGTATCAATTGAAGTTGCAAAATTATTAAAAGAAAAAGATACAGGGCTTTTTATATCAAGTGCCTGCCCTGTAATTGTTGATTATATAAGATACTATAGACCTGAATTTGCAAAATGTATTACACCTGTTGCATCTCCGGCATTGACTCATGCCAAAATGCTGAAAGAAAAATACGGAGAAGATATCGGGATTGTATTTATAGGTCCTTGTATTGCAAAGAAAAATGAATCAGATGCCCGCAATGATTTAATTGACGTAGCATTGACATTCGATGAATTAAACTACTGGGTAAAAGAATCATATATAGATTTGTCAAAACTTGAGATAGACCCGAATGAAACATTTATTCCGGAAAGTGCAAACGAAGGGGCTCTTTATCCGATATTAGGCGGAATGAATGAAACTCTTAAATACATTGGCATAGAAGATGATGTACAGCTTGTTGATATTTGTACTCTTCATAGTCTTGATAAAGCATTAAACGGATTAAAGCCTGATAAACTTGAAGAAAAAATATTTGTTGAAGCATTAGGCTGTGACGGCGGATGTATAAACGGGCCGGGAGTAAGTTTATGTAAGTCAACGCTTTTAAAGACATCAAATGTTTTAAATAACTTCCAAAAACGTGATGTAATTCCGACAGAACCTAAAACTGTTGTAAATATTGAATATAAAAGTAAAGCACAGGAAAAGAAAGAATTTCCGCTTGAAGATATTATGAAAACAATGGAGAGAATCGGAAAACATACGGAAGAAGATGAACTCAATTGCGGCGGATGCGGGTTTCAAACCTGTAGAGAACTTGCTCAGGCAATTTTGGCAGGTGAGGCAGAGCCTTCTATGTGTGTTTCATATATGAGAAAAATTGCACTTAGAAAAGCTGCTGCAATGCTCAGATGTATGCCGTCTGCAATGGTTATGATTGATAACCAAAACAGAATTCTTGAATCTAATGATGCGTTTATGAAAATGTTCTGCGGTGATATGTATGAGATTTTTGCAGAACGCCCTGAAGGGGTAAACGGTGCAGATATAGATAGAATTATACCTTTTGCGGATTTACTTAAAACTGCATTGAAAACAGGCAAAGATACGCATAAAGAACATTATATCTGCGGAAACAAATTGTATGATATTAACGTCTTTATTATTGAAGAAAACGAAATTGTCGGAGCGATTATTACTGATGTTACACAATCAGAATTAAACCGTGAAAAGATTGCTGAAAAAGCAAAACAGGTTATCAGTAAAAATATTGCAAAAGTTCAAGAGATAGCAATACTTCTCGGAGAACATATGGTAGAAACCGAGTTGTTATTGAGTACAATTGCGGACGATTATTCGGAAGATACTAAAGAGGAACAATAAATATGTTTATTGATATTTATTGTACACAGGAAAAAAAATATAACCAGAATACTTATGGCGACTATTTTGTTTCAAAACGTGTTCCTGAAACGGACAGACTTTTGGCGGTTTTATCAGACGGACTGGGAAGCGGAATTAAGGCAAATATTCTCGCAAGTATGACTGCAACAATGCTTTTAAAATTTATTGAAGCAGAGTCTGATGTAAGAAAAGCCTGCGAAATTATGATGAACTCACTTCCTGTATGTCAAAAACGCAAGATTAGTTATTCAACATTCTCCGTAATAAATTGCAATTCAGAAGGTGTTACCAAAATAGTGGAAGAAGGAAATCCGCAATTTTTATGGATTCGAGGTGATGAAGTTTTAGAGCCGGATTTTGATATTATAACTTCTGAAACATTTAAGAATCGGAAAATGCACGTTTACAAAATAAAACTCAAAGAAGGTGACAGACTTATTTTTTGCTCGGATGGAGTTACGCAATCAGGACTTGGAACTGATAAGTTTAAACTCGGTTTGAGAAGAAAAGGTTTAATTGATGCTGTTTTACATAAACTGAAAGAAGATATTTTTATATCAAGCCGTGATTTATCAAAATTTATCGTTGAATTTGCATGTTCACTTGAACCTGACAGGAAAGCCAAAGATGATATTTCTGCAGTTTGTATTCACTGCAGAACACCTCGAAAATCAATGGTATTTACCGGGCCACCGTATCACATGGAAAAAGATAACTATTATGCGAATGTTTTTAAAGATTTTGAAGGCAGAAAAGCAATAAGCGGCGGAACAACCGCCAATTTGATTTCTCGGGAATTAAATATACCGATAGATACACCTGTTTCAAGAAATATCGGAAAACTTCCTTCAATATCTTATATGGAAGGTGTCGATTTGGTAACAGAAGGGATTTTGACTCTTACAAAGACTTATGAGTATTTGGAAGATGAAAACGAAATTCAGGACGATGCAGCAGGTGATTTGGTAAAATTTTTGCTGGAAAGCGACTGTATAATATTTATGGTCGGAGCAAAACTAAATCAGGCACATTATGATCCGAATTTACCAATAGAGATAGAGATTAGAAAAAATATTATCAAAAAAATTGCTAAAGTTTTGGAAGATAAATATGTAAAAAAGGTTACAATACAGTTTATGTAGTGTATAATAAAAATCAAAAGTATAAACAGTATAAATAAGGAAGAAGAAATGGCGAAAGTTAGTGTAAAAATTTGTATGGGAACAACCTGTTTTGTTATGGGTTCATCTCAATTACAAGACTTAGTTGATATTGTAAAGAAAAAATACGGAGATGATGTCGAAGTATCCGGAAGTACTTGTTTAAACCATTGTACTCATAGTTCTGAATATTCTAAAGCACCGTATGTTACAGTTGATGATACTGTAATTCAAGAAGCTACTATTGATAAGGTTTTACAGGAAATAGATAGGAAGTTAAGCTAAGATGGGAAATAATAATAGTCAATCAATTCACTTAAAAAAAGAAATATTAGCCAGAATTATAGAAGCATTTTTATCAGATAATTACGAAGAAAATACACGTTTAATACCATACGATATGCGTCCTAAAGGAGCAGATGTTCCGTATAGATGCTGTATCTATAAAGAACGTGCAATATTAAAAGAAAGAGTTAAAGCAGGTTTAGGTTTTGCATTGGAAGATGATGATGAGACAAAACTTTTATCAGAATATGCAAAAGATGCTCTAAAAAGAGAAAAACCTGACGAAAATCCGTTAACGGTTTTGGATGCTGCTTGTGCAGGCTGTGTTCCGAGCCGGATTTATGTAACAGATTTATGTCAGGGCTGTGTTGCAAGACCTTGTCAGTCTGCATGTAAATTTGGTGCGATTGAGATGGTTGACGGCAAGTCTAAAATAGACGGAAGCAAGTGTAAAAGCTGTAAAATGTGTATGAATGCATGTCCGTATAATGCAATTGTAAAACTTGCAGTACCTTGTGAAGATGCTTGCCCTGTAGGAGCAATCCAAAAAGATGCAAACGGCATTACAAGAATAGATTTTGAACAATGTATTTCTTGCGGAAAATGTGTTGCGGCTTGTCCTTTTGGAGCTGTAAACGAAAAAAGTCAAATTATTGATATCTTAAAACATATGAAATCCGGCGATAAGAAAGTTATAGCAATGTTTGCACCATCAATTGTCGGGCAGCTGCCGGGTAATATTTATCAATTAAAAACTGCAATTAAAAAAGCCGGGTTTGATGAAGTATTTGAAGTTGCTCAAGGTGCGGATGTTACAACCTTAAATGAAGCAAAAGAGTTTGAAGAAAGAATGGAGGATGGAGCTCCATTTATGACAACTTCTTGTTGCGCAGGTTACAATCAGTTTGTAAAAAAACATCTGCCGGAATTGAACGAGTTTAAATCAACAACGGGAACACCTTTGTATTACATTGCGGAAATTGTTAAGAAACAGTATCCTGATGCAATAACGGTATTTATAAGTCCTTGTGTTGCAAAACGCAAAGAATCAATGGATAATCCAAATGTTGATTACGTAATGACTTATGAAGAACTCGGAGCATTATTTATTGCAAAACGCATTGAAATTACAGAATGTGAAGAGGAAAAATTTGAAACAGAAAGTTCTAAACAGGGGCGTAATTTCGGTGTAACAACAGGGGTTGCGGAAGCAGTGAAATCTGTTGCTAAAAATCCTGATGAAGTTAAACCGTATATAATAAGCGGATTAACTAAAGATACAGTAAAAGAACTTAAGAAATTTACTAAAGATAAGAGTTGTCCGGGATGTAACCTTATTGAGGTTATGTGCTGCGAAGGCGGCTGTATCGGCGGTAATGCAACAATCAATATTCCGAGAGTTGCCAGAAAAGAACTTAAATCTTTACTTGATGAAAGTAAAGATTTAGAAAGAAAAGATTAATCTTTTCTTAAATAAAGCGGTTGACAGCCGGTAGAAATACCATAAAAGCAAAGTAAATTATTGTATTTACTTTGCTTTTATTATTTATTGATAGTTAGTTTACATTCTCTATCCCCCTCTAGACTTATCATATTTTTAAGTGTATAATTTGATAGTCGACAATTAGGGAATGGAGGTCAGCAATTTCGCTGAATAATAATTTATATGACTATACAAGAGTGGTTTGATAAACGTAAAGAAGCACAAATTGAACGCAGAGAGAGAGAAGCCAGAATGGAAGCGGAAACTGTTCCCGGACTCTGGGTAAAATGTGTTCACTGTGAAGCTCAGCTTACCAAAAAAGAACTTGAAGAAAATATGATGGTATGCCCTTTGTGTGAATACCATTTTAGAATAAATGCAACAACAAGAATTGCTCAGCTTTTCGATAAGGATTCTTTCCAAGAATTAAACAAAAATATCCTGCCGACAGACCCTTTGGAGTTTGTAGATTCTATACCATACAAGGATAGATTGGAACAGGCACATAAAAAAACTAATCTTGACGAGGCCGTTATAACCGGTATCGGAACAATCGGCGGACACAAGGTTGCAGCTGCCATAATGGATTTTGATTTTATGGGCGGTTCTATGGGTAGTGTCGTTGGAGAAAAAGTTACCCGTATAATTGAAGAAGGTATTAAACAAAAATTACCTGTAATAGCTGTAACATCATCAGGCGGTGCAAGAATGCAGGAAAGTGCTCTATCTCTAATGCAGATGGCAAAAACGTCTTGTGCTCTGGCTCGTTTGGATGAGGCAGGTTTATTGTATATAAACGTTTTAACAGAACCGACATTCGGCGGTATTACTGCAAGTTTTGGAACATTAGGTGATATTATTATTGCAGAACAAGGTGCAAGAATAGGGTTTGCCGGCCGAAGAGTTATTGAGCAAACAATTCGTCAAAAACTGCCGTCTGATTTCCAAACCGCAGAATACCTGTTGAAATACGGTCAGGTTGATATGGTTGTTAAACGTTCGGAATTAAGAGATAAATTATCAAAAATATTAGAAATGCACGGAGTGTAATCAAATATGACAGTACTGGAATTTGAAAAACCTTTAGTAGAAATAGAAAACAAAATTAAAGAACTAAAAAAAATAAGTGCGGAGTCCGGCATGGATTTAGATAAAGAAATAGAAACATTTGAACAACAAGCAAATGATTATAAAAAAGAATTGTATTCCAATTTGAAACCGTCACAAAAACTTCAAATTGCAAGACATCAGGAACGTCCTAATTTCCTTGATTATACAAAATTAATCTGTGATGATTTTGTTGAAATGCACGGAGACAGAACCGGCATGGATGATAGAGCAATTATAGGCGGTCTGGCAAATATCGGCGGACATAAAGTTATGCTTGTCGGAACACAAAAAGGTAAATCAACAAAAGAAAACCTTGAATACAATTTTGGGATGCCGCAGCCGCAAGGGTATAGAAAAGCATTAAGACTTTTCTATCACGCAAACAAATTCAATATGCCGATAGTTACTCTAATTGATACTCCGGGTGCATATCCTGGTATTAGTGCGGAAGAAACAGGGCAGGGTATTGCTATAGCTGTTAATTTAAAAGAAATGGCAAAATTAAATGTTCCGATTATCGCTATTATTACAGGTGAAGGCTGCAGCGGCGGTGCTTTAGGACTTGCTGTTGCAAACAAAGTTCTTATGCTTGAACACGCTTATTATACAGTTATTTCACCGGAAGGTTGTGCTTCAATTCTATGGCGAGATGCTGCAAAATATGCTGATGCTGCAGAGGCACTTAAGATTACTGCCGATGATTTGATTAAACTAAATGTTATAGACGGTATTATTAAAGAACCTGTCGGCGGTGCGCATACTAACTATAATGAAATGGGTGAAAATATGAAACAGGCAATTCTTGAAAACTTGAATGCGTTATCCGGCATGTCAAGAGAAGAATTACGCAGCCAAAGATATGACCATTTCAGAGTTTTAGGTGCTTTTAAAGAAGGTTAATTAATGGGTAATACATATATTGAGTTAAAGATATCAATTAATCCTCAAATTGAGGATGAAGTATCCGCTTTCTGTTTTGAACGATTCAATTGTGAGGGAGTTGTTCTGGCAGAAGAAAAGTACAAAGATTTGGAAATGATATCAACGACAGAAGGTACTCTGAAAGTATTTTTAACTGATGACAGTGTAAAAGATATTGATGAAATCAAGTCTGTCTTGAAAGAAGAACGTGAGTTTTTAAAATCACAAGGTCTGTCCGA
>CALUXV010000029.1 GCA_944324835.1 Candidatus Gastranaerophilales bacterium | reverse complement strand
AAGATAACAGAGGCTAAAAATGCTTAATATTCCCAAAAGTATAAAAATGGTTATAACAGATTTTGATGGAATTATTACGGATAATTGTGTTTACATTGATGCAAATGGTAATATGACACGAAAATTAAATTTCCAAGATGTTATGGCATTTTCTATATTGAAAAAAAATGGATTTAAAATCGGAATAATATCAGGGGAATCTAATTCTGCAATAAAAGTTATTAATGAAAAATTTAACCTTGATGAGGTACACCAAAATATCAGAATAAAAATAGATGTATTAAAGTCAATTATTGAAAAATATAATTTACAAGATGATGAATATTTATATATTGGCGATGATATAAATGATATTGAATCCCTTTGTTTTGCTAAAAATAAAATTACAGTTCCGAATGCTGTTGATAAAGTAAAAGCTATTGATGGAATACAAATAACATCAAAACAAGGTGGAAACGGAGCTTTCAGAGAGGTTGTAGATTGTCTGACAAATATATAAAAAAAATTTTTAACGAAGTACAAAGATTAAACTATGTAGTTAATCAATATACCCAAATTGGTAAAATTCCGGCTATTCCATATCGTGCATTTGTTAATCTCGCAGATTATTTGTTTTTAACCGGTTGCATTGAACAATCTGAAGAATTATTAAATAATGCAATTAATTTTGCAAGTAAATCATCTGATGCATTGATTAATTTAGGCGGAATAAAACAGGCTGCTGGAGATTATAATAAAGCAATTGAATACTACAAAAAAGCTTACCGAAAAAATCCCGAAAATACAAAAGCATTATGTTTATGGGGAAATTGTTTATCACTGCAAAATAATATTGATGAAGCAATTCAAAAGTTTAAACAAGCTGTAGACATAAACCCTCAAGATGGTGAAGCTTATCTTTGTTGGGGAATTATGCTTTTGAAGAAAAAGAAATATAAAGAAGCAAAAGAAAAATTTGATGAATCAGTAAAATATAATATTAAAGATGCAAGGCCTTTATTTTTATCCGCATCCGTTGAAATAGAATTAGGTATGCTGGATGAAGCATTAGACAAGTTGATGTTTATTACTGAAAATACGGATAACAATTTTGGAGCGTTTCATAATATTGCTTATATTTATTTTAAGAAAAAAGATTATGAACATTGTATCACATATGCCCAAAGAGCAATTAACTTAATGCCTTTAAAGATAGAAACATATTTGTTATTAGGTGATACATATATGCTTTTAAACAAAGAAGATGAAGCATTAAAAATATTTGAAATGGCAGAAAAAAATAATTTAAAAGCTCTATTTTTATATTTATCCTGGGGAGCAGCATTACAAAAAACAGAAAGATATTATGAAGCAATCGAAAAATTTCAACAAGGACTAGAAATCAGTCCGGCAGAAGTTAATGAAGAATTATATGCACGACTTGCCAAATGCTATTATCAAACCCAAAATTTTGATGAAGCAAGAATTAATGCTTTAAAATCAATTGAGATTTCAAATACAAATTATATGGCAAATGAAGTACTTGCAGATATTTTTATTAATGAAAAACAATATGATAAAGCATTTGAATATCTTGAAAAATGTTTAAAAAATACAGAAGCGAAATCCGGTACATACCTTAAACTTGCACGATGTTACAGAATCCAAAATAATCCTGCACAAGCTTATAATAATTATGAAAAATCTATTGAATATGATAATAATATTGAAACTCAACTTGAATATATAAGTTATTTAAATACTCAAAAAGAATATGAAACAGCACTAAAAAAATTAATAACTTTAGAAAAAACTGCAGGCGACCGATTTGATATCCTCTCTCTTGTATTTGAAATAAATTATAATATTGCAATACAAGACATAACAAAATATAACCGAGTAAAAGCAATATCCACGGCAGAAAAACTAAAAGAAAAATATCCTGATAAATTCAAATATGAAAACGAATATAACAAATTAGTAGGAAACAAGTAGATATTGTAATCCAATGTCTATATCCGCAAGAGTTTTTACTTCCTAATTAGCCCCCCTATAATAAGGTATAAACAATGATTTGATATTTTTATTATTTAAAATACTGGTTATTATTAATTAGCTATACAAGTTTCAAGATATTATTCTTAATTCAACACGATGACAAATCGTGTATAAATGAAAGGAGTTAAGATATGAAATATGTTGAACCAATAAGAAATAAGTTTGAATTAAAAAAAGTTGAAAAAATTTTAGGTAGAAATAAACGTGATTTATTGTTTTTTGTTTTAGGGACAAACAGCGGCTTAAGAATTTCAGATATACTAGCATTAAACGTAGAAGATGTAAAAGATAGAGATTTTATTGATATTGAAGAAAAAAAGACCGGTAAACAAAAAAAATTCCCAATAAATAAAAAATTAAAAACATTAATTAATGATTATATAATTGACAAACCGGATGATGACCCTTTATTTATGACAAAATTCAAAAACAGGTTAGAACGTTGTAATGCTTATATGATAGTTAAAACCGCCTGTAAAGAAGCCGGAATTAATTACAAAATAGGTACTCATTCCATGAGAAAAACCTTTGGGTATCATCATTATCAACAATTTAAAGATGTTGTCATTTTACAAAAGATTTTTAACCATTCATCCCCAAATATAACACTACGATATATTGGAATAGAACAGGATGAAATATTTGAAAGTTACTCAAACTTCATACTATAACTAAAAAACGAAGTAATTCTTCATTTTTAAAATCCTTGATTAATAAAAGATTTAACCTTTATTTTAGCACTAACTTTTGTATCTGGAGGGAGGTTGAAATCTGAATAATCTTCTACAAATTCTATTTTAATTTGATATGCCGGTTCAAAATTTGTTACCGGTTGTCCATTTGCATCAACTTGAGTAACCTGTTGGTCAGCTTTTACTTGATAAACTTTTGCAGTTGTATCAACAGATGTTACTTGACCTTTGAAAGTTCTATGTTTATATCCGGGGATTTTAATTCTAACAGGCTGTCCTATTTGGACTTTTTCAAGCTGTGCAGGATGAACCCTTGCAATTACCCATACCTGCTTAGGTATAAGAGTGCAAAGCACATCAGAAGGGTTGACTATATCACCCTGAGCGATAGATACACCTGATATAATTCCATCTTGCGGTGCAAATACTTTTGTACATGAAAGATTTAATTTAACTTCTTCTTCCATATTTTGGATATTTTTTATTTCTTGTTGAACAGATTCAACAGTATCATGTGAAACGTCTATTTTTGATTTATCAATATTAGGTTTTGGAATTTTAATTTCAGCCATTTGTTTTTCTTGCTGCGCAACAGTTGCGTCAGACATATTTTGAAGAGTATCTCCCATGACAGATCTTTTTCTTGTTAAATTTGTTTGAGCAAGATCTTCCGGGATATATGTTCTTGAATAATTTGTAAAACTTTTTTCATCTTTTGCATAAGATGGCGGTTTGGCAACCATATCGTCCTGATTATTTTCAACTGTTTGAATTTGTTTATCAGTAATATTTTCATTCCCGTTTAATTTATCATTTTTTGTTTCACCACCACTAATTCCTGCTTTCTCAATATCTTCAGGCAGTGGAGCATTTGTTAAAATTCTCAGTTTTTCTTTATAAATTTCAAGATCAGTTTCAAGTTTTATAAGTTCTTGTTCATAATCTTTAGGGTCAATTTCCATTAACAAATCCCCTTTTCGAACTTCTTGATCTTTCATAATATAACAATGAAGAACCTGTCCGCTTGCACGTGATGTTACATTCACAAGATGACCGTCGATAACAGCATCAGTTGTATTTACATACATAATCGGAGCAATAAAAAATAAATACACTCCAAAAATAATAATTGCTGCAAGAGCAAGAATATCTAGATTATAATCATCAATAATATCATTAATAACGGTTTTTAATTCTGATATAGACATAATTTATTCCAGTTTCATAATAAACGAAGCTTCTGCTTTACCTAAATCTATCATGCTAAATGCTTTATCAGTATCTGTTGTAATTTCAATCCAATCATCCGAATCATAGTGTTCTTCCGAATTAAACTGATTTTTAAATAATAAATTATTCAATGCAGATATATCATCTTTTTCTTTTATTTCTTCTTTTAATTGAAGTAAGTAGAATTTATTAACATTTTTCATGTATAATCCAACCGTAATTTTATCGGAATTTTCAATTTCTTTCAAAAATTTATCCATAGTATCAAATTTACTAATCCCGTTGAACGTATAATCTGTCAGATTAAAAAATTTTTTTGCCGATTCAAGAATCATATATGGTTGAAACCATTTAGTTACAATCCTGTGTCCTTTTTGAGTTAAAAGTTTATCCATTGTTAACAATCCTATTTGATTTAGTACACTTTTATTTTAGTTTACTTGTTTCAAAATAACAAGGACATCTTCTAATTCTTGTCTAAGATATTCAAGTTGTTGGTTAACATTATCAGGAGCATATATTGCGCCTGATGATTGATATGCAAGATATTTATTGTATCTTTCTGCTTCAGAACGAAGAGTTGCAATTGATTTGGCGTGAGTTCCCAATGGCATAAGTTTTGTAAACGACATATAATAACTTTCAGGTTTTCCTTCGTATTTTCTTCTCAGTGCATCAATATTCAGATACAATAAATCAGCCTTAGCTACAAAAACCTGCGATGTCATTTCATCTTCTATACCATCAAGAAGTTGTTCAATTAACGGCACAATTCTTGCAATATCACTCATATATTTTGAATGTTTATCTTGTTTGTACATTATATTGATAAATGCCGGATTATCTTTAGGTACCGGTTTTAGTTGATCCGGATCATCAAAACCTTCTTGTGCTTCAAATACAGGTGTTGCTTCTGTTGGAGTTGATGGCTGAAATTTGGCAGTTACGTCCGGGAGTGTACCTATATAACCTTTTTGAGATTGAATATTCATGGAATCAACTGTATTATCGACAGTTTTAGCACATGCCGGCAGTGTAACTAAATATATTGCAAGAATTATTACAAACAATTTCTTCATATATATGATTATACTGATAATTATTGAAAAATCATCCACTAATAATTTTAAATTTATTTGATATTACAGAACAAAATAGTTTTCTAGAATAATTTAATGAAATATTTTTATTAAATGTTCGTACAATGTACCTTTAAAATCAACATTTTTTTTCTTTGTCATAACACGAATTTTGTATGTAAGTTTATGTATTGGTGATAATTGTTTCAAATTCTCAAATTCTTTTTCATTAAACGGCAGTAAAAGTTTATCCTGCATAATCTGTGCATTTAAAAATGGTAATACAGGCATGTTTTCCCATTCTAATTTATTTTCATCAGATGATTTGGTAAACATAGTAAATGCATGAAGATAAAAGAAATAGTTAAATTTATCATCATTCAATTGCCAATATAAATTAAGGAAATCACGCATTTTACGTAAAATGATACTGTTACCATTTGATGAAATAAAATAATTTGCCATATTTAATCCGTCAAAATCTTTTGCTTCATCATTTTGCAAAACAAATAACGCTGATTGTTTAATATAATCCGGCAATGGTTCTGTCAAAAGAACGGTCGCATCTATCCAGCATCCGCCATATTCAGCAAGAAGATACGTTCTTATAATATCAGCAAAATGAGCCGGTTTAATAATTCCTGTATCTCTTAATTTATACAAATATTCTGGGATATCAATATAATCTTTTATATTATCTTTTGTTAAAATAACCCGCTCTAAATTATTTTTATATTTTTCAACACTTGCCATACAAGTTTTTACAATATCAGGAGCATTTTTTAGTCCTGTATCCCAGTATTGCCAGATTCTATAATTAATATTTGTCTTTGGCGGAATATCAACATAATTTTTTTCCACTTCCGAAATATATTTTTTCAAATACCATTTACAAAAGTTTCCTTTCATACGACGGCGAAGATTTCTATTAAAAATAAATAGTTCCAAGAATGTTTTTATGATTATATTTATAATTTGATAGAATTTTGAAACAACATGCCGGTAAAATTCCGGTTGAAATTCCATAAACAAATTATTTTGAATAACAGGGTCAAAATTACACATTTTGTTAACACCGCCAATACCTGACGTTCCAACAACGGTATTATCCATATTGAGTTTCCATAACGCACTATCCTGAACAGTTCTGTCAAATAACAATTCAAGATTATACCCGTAAGGATTAACTTTTATTTTTGTTCCGTTTTTTACAGCCATTCCCCAGAACCATAAATCATCATTTGTAGGAATAATTTTCATAAAAATTTCTGAATTTAAAACATCAGGGTGTAATGATTTTGGCGGGAATAAAGTACCGTATCCCGTCATAAATTCATTTTTGAACCCTGGAAGATATGTGCTGTCATATATGTAACTTCTGGCATTCATTGAATATTTATTCAAAAATCGTTTTATTAAAAATGCTCTGTTAGCATGAATAAATTCCGGATTTTTTAAATATTCACCGTATAAACTCTCAAGAAAATTTGCCGGATAAAAAATATCATCATCTGCTGTTACCATGATATCATCAGGATATTCTCTTAATGATGGAATTAGTTTCTTGAATGATTTAATATCTTCACACCATTTTATACTTAATCCGAATTGTTGCAGCCTTGTTAGATTTTCAGGTAGTTTTCTATCCGGGAATTGACTATCTGCAAGCCATAGAACAATTTCATCCGGTTTAAGTGTCTGCTGCATAAGAGTTGTTATTGTTTTGTATACAGTGTTAATTCTTGCAGGAAATGTTGTTAAAGAAACAATCAGTTTAGGATTTCTCTTATCTTTTGTAACTCCGGATTCTGTTACTTCTTTAAAAACAAAATTGACCGAATGTTTTTTACAAAATTTTATTCCGAAAAGCCTTATAACATAATGGTCATCGATATCTTGAATAGAAAAAAATGATGATATTAAACTCTTAAAATTTTGTACAAAACTTACTTTTTCATTAAACATATTATGATTTTAACATAGATAATATATATACTCAAATCGTGCTATATATCTGTTAAAAATCATAAAGTATTAAACCATAATTGTTATTATGATACACAAAGCACAAGATTACATTCGACATAATCTTAAAAAATACAGACTGGAAAAGAAACTTACTCAAGAAAAACTCAGTGAACTTTGTGATATTTCATGTGATTATATTTCTGAAATAGAACGAGGTAAGAGATGCCCAAGTATGAAACGACTTGATATGATTGCTGAAGTTTTAGGTATAGATTCTTATATGCTTTTGAAACCTTAATTTCTTAAATCAGCCAATTTTTTATATAATTCTATTTCTTTATCAGTTAAATCTTTAGGAATAACTATTTTGATTTTTGCTTTTAGTTCTCCGATATTTCCGTTTTTATCTTTAAGACCTAATTTTTTCAACCGCAAAGACTGACCGGATGAAACTTTCGGCGGAATTTTAATATTAACTTTCCCGTGAGGAGTCGTAATTTCTTTTTGGCATCCAAGTACTGCTTGAGAAGGAGTTATTTCAACTTCCTTTATAAGAGTTGAACCTTCTATTTTATATTCAGGGTCATCTATGTGAACTATCAAATATAAATCACCGGCTCTGCCGTATGAATCAATTTTTCCTTCACCTTTAAGTCTTATTTTTTGACCTTCTGTCACGTTTTTAGGGAGTTTGACCTTAACAGATTTTGGTTTGTTTATATAGCCTGTTCCTGAACAATGAGAACAGAAACCTCCGTTTGGCGGACATTGAGTACATTTTTGCATATCGTTGAAACGAACAGTTACAGGTGAATCACTCATTAAATCTTTAAGTGAAATATTCAAATTTTTTGTTAAATCAAGGTTTTCTGCTGTTTGTTTTTGTCTGGTTTGTCTTTGAGCACCTGCACCGCCAAAATCAAAACCTGAAAAACCTCCGGCAGAACGTGTTTGCTGACCGGTCATAAAATCTCCGAATAAAGAGGAGAAGAAATCAGAGAACCCGCCTGCACCGCCAAAGTCAAATCCTTGAGCACCTCCGCCTTGATTAAAATTAAAGCTAAATTGTTCAAACCCCGGTGGAGGAGTATAATCTGCACCTCCTTGCCAATTTGAACCAAGACTATCATATCTTTGGCGTTTCTGCTTATCGCCTAATACTTCATAGGCTTCATTTATATCTTTAAACTTTTGTTCTGCTTCTTTTGTTTTGTTAACGTCAGGGTGAAATTTTCGTGCAAGTTTCCGATAAGCCGATTTTATTTCGGATTCCGATGCATCACGTTTTACGCCTAATATTTCATAATAGTCTTTGTATTGCATATTTACCTCTTACTATTATGATAATATAAATTTTTCAAAAACAGATATAATTAATATTTTTTTAATCATGTATTATTGATTTTATTAATCTGTCATTTAATTAAATTTAATATTATTTTTTACATAAAAATATTATTGGTATGTATTTAGATTTATAAAGTCTTAATTTATTTTGTCAACCTGAATTTATTTCAGGTTCTTATCAACATGGCAACATAATTTTAACCCATTCATTTACCCCTAGTGGGGCTTATGCCGCCCCACACCCTGCACCGGTATTTCTTTGGCAGTCAGGGGTAAATAATAGAGATTGAAATTAATCACCAAACATTGAATTTTATTCGCTAAATAATATAGCTGCTCAATACCTAGCAAGCAAACTCGCTCTTTAAATAATCAATTTGCATTATTTTATTTTTACCTCACCGCTCAGACAATGTTTGCTTTTTTCTTACATTTACCCCCGCAGATATTATTTACTCATTCCGTAAAGGTTGTAATATCAAAAGATTAGAAGTGTTACTAAATAGATTAATTAACAATTTTATCTTTTATTTACCCTGACTTATGATACATGTGCCTAGTCACTTAATCACACAGTTACTTCTCATAATATTTTTTATGTAAAAAAATCGGATGATTTTTAAAAGTCATCCGATTTTTATAAACTAAGCTATTTTGTTAAAAGCAGCCATCTGGTCTGCTTTACGTTTCTCATTGTGGTTGGCATATCCATCAATTAAAGCACCTGAAACCAAACCTCCTGCAATAGAACCTATAGCATGCGGTATTACTAATAATGCTGCTTTTGGATTTTTAGTCATTACTGCAAAAGTAATAGCCGTTGCGGCAGCTCCCAATATACCTAAACCTGCACAAACCTTTTTAGCTGTATTTGTGTGAAAATACGGATTTCCTTGTTTTGTCATACGAATATTCGGGGTTTCTGAGTTTTTTTCCGTCTTTTTAGGGGTTTTTACTAACACCGGAGTTTGTCTAAAAGATACTGCTGCTACCATATACACCTACTTTCTCTAAATAACCTACGTTTATATAAAGCGTTTTTTTCAGGTTTTTTGTTAGTTTGTTAAAATTTATTTACAAAGTGTATGTACAAATTAAAATTAAAGTGTTATATTCATGGAGAACAAATTAGAAAGGAGAGCCAGCATGAAAAAACTCTTATTAACTTTATTGGCTGTTACAGTAATGGGAACTGCTGTTATTGCAAAACCTTGCAAAAAAGCGGCATGTCCTGTTGTTCCACCAACAACACAACAAACTGTTGTAGACAAATGTACTTGCCCTAACTGCACTTGCGGAGATAATTGCAAATGCAAACCGGGTGAAAAATGTAATTGTGAAAATTGTGCAGGTAAAGCAGTAGAAAAAGACTGTACTTGCCCTGATTGTCAAAAAGCAAAAGAACAACTAGACAAATGCAATTGTGACAAATGTACAACAACTAATGGAAAAAAAGATTGTACTTGTCCTAATTGTGAAGCAGCTAAATCTCAATTAGAAAAATGCAACTGTCCGCAATGCACTACTAAATCAGTAGAAAAAGATTGCACATGCCCTAATTGTGAAGCAGCTAAGTCTCAATTAGAAAAATGCAATTGTCCGCAATGCACAACAAAAAACGGTAAAAAAGATTGTACTTGTCCTGCTTGCGAAGCAGCTAAATCAACAATCAAAGATTGTGATTGTCCAAAATGTACACCTAAAAAATAAGGTAATTTTCGGATAACTAAAAAAGACCGGTTAAATTAACCGGTCTTTTTATTTATCTTATTTTTTTATCAGACTATTTCCAGCTATTTAAGTATTCTTCTTGTTCTTTTGTTAATGTATCAATATGAATACCCATTGATTCAAGCTTAAGTGATGCTATTTTTTGGTCAAGTTCTAAAGGAAGAGTATATAATTTGTTTTCCAATTTTCCTTTATTCTTAACAATAAACTCAATACCTAAAGCTTGGTTTGCAAAACTCATATCCATTACAGACGCAGGGTGTCCTTCTGCGGCTACAAGGTTAACAAGTCTGCCTTCAGCAAGTACATAAACAGATTTACCATTTGAAAGTTTATATTCATCCATAAATGGTCTGATACGTTTAATTTCTACTGCAGCTTTTTTCAATTCAGGAACGTTAACTTCGTGATCAAAATGACCTGCATTTGCTAATATTGCGCCGTCTTTCATCTCCATAATATGATGAACATCAACAACATGAATATCACCGGTAATTGTTAAGAATACATCACCTTCTTTAGCTGCATCAGCTATCGGCATTACTCTATAACCTTCCATTGCTGCTTCTAATGCTTTAAGAGGGTCAACTTCGCAAACGATAACATTTGCACCCATTGCTTTTGCTCTCATTGCACAGCCTCTACCGCACCAGCCGTAACCTGAAATTACAACAGTTTTACCGGCAAGAAGGATATTTGCAGCTCTGAAAATACCATCCATTGAACTTTGACCGGTACCATATCTGTTATCATATAAATGTTTTGTTAAACTTGTATTAACTCCAACTGCAGGGAACATTAGTTTACCTTGTTTTTCTAATGCTTCAAGTCTAATAATACCTGTTGTTGTTTCTTCTGTTGAACCAATTAATTTTTTACCAATTTCAGGTCTTTCTGCATGAATTGTTGCAACAATATCACAGCCGTCATCAATTACGATATCTGGATTATGATCAAGTGCCGCATTAACGTGTTTTTTGTATGTTTCAACAGATTCACCGGCATAACCTTGTACAGGAATATCCCAGTATTTTACAAGAGCTGCCGCAACATCATCTTGAGTTGATAAAGGATTAGAAGCAACGAGAATTGCATCAGCTCCACCTGCTTTCATTACTGTACATAATGCAGCTGTTTCTTTTGTAATATGAACGCAGGCAGATAATTTTAAACCTTTAAACGGCTGTTCTTTTATAAATCTTTCTTCTATTTTTCTTAAAACAGGCATATCTTTTAGAGCCCATTCAATATTATTTTTCCCTTGTTCTGCAAGGTTAATATCTTTGATATCTGATTTACTTAACGTATCTGTACATCTTTCCAATGTTGAGTTTGTCATTCCCTAATCCTCATTATTTTTATAAATTGTAACAAACATTATTTTATCATAAAAAAAATAGCAAAAAATATTTTTACACGTTTTCATGCCGGTATAAAGAAAATTTTAAGGAGATTTTATGAATACAATTTTACCCCTCAACAATTCTCCGGTTAGTTATTCACCGGCAATTTCCAACCCGCAATTAAACCCTAATAAACCATATCATATACCTTTAAACGCAGTCGATTCTATTCAAAAAATCGGAAAAGCATCTGATGCCAAAATGATTCCGGCAAAAATGTTGTTATCTCTGTTAAACAGTGGATTAAATGATACAAAAGTTGATGAAAAATTTTTCAAAGGCAGAACATACGCCGATTGGGTAAATATGTACAATTTATCTCTTGATAGTGCTGTTACACCTATGTTATTAAACGGAATTGAAAAAAATCCTAACATCAAAGTTCCTGAAGATGTTTTAAACAATATGAAAGAAACTAAAACATTTGCAGTGAAATATCATAAACATCAAGAAAAAATATTAGGAGAATTTTCTGATTTTACAAAATCACAGGGAATTGATACCGTACAAATGAAAGGAATTGGATTTTCAATGAATTATCCGGATCCAACCGTAAGATTTGGCGGCGATATTGATGTATTCAATTTTAAACATGGGACGAATCCTGCCGACCCTAAAAACAACATGTCATTAGCAACTGACAAAGCTGCAAGTAAGACCGGTATAGAAGTTTTAACAAACCATGGACCAAAACATAGTGAAATTAAATATAAAGGTATGCCTATTGAAAACCATAGAAATTTCTTGAATGTAGAAGTTGCTCCTATTCATAAAAAAATGAATGAATATTTGTATAAACATATTAAACCTGTAGAACAAATTCTTCCAAATGGTACAAAAATTCTTGTCCCATCCAAAGAATTCAATAATGTATTTATTTCATTCCATGCTATGCAGCACTTTGTAGGCGGCGGTATAAATTTCCATCATCTTGCAGACTGGGCAATGCAAGTTAAAAAACACGGTTTAACTATACCGGAAGAAGCTAAAGGCTCTAAATATGAACAATTTATGTATGCTTTTACAAATCTTGCAAATAAACATTTAGGAACAAATGTTAAAGTTCCTGAAAATAAAAAACTTGAAGATGAAATTTTTAGAAGAATGGTTCATATCGAAAACAAAGTTGGTATAGATATTCAACCACCTAAACATAAAAACCCTGTTTCAATAGTTGTTTATAAATTCAGAAAAATGGCAGCATTAAATGCCAGAAAAAATGAATTTTGGCAAATAAACAATTCAGTTATAAAATCATGTGTTAAATCTATCATTGAACACTGTAAAAACCCAAAAACATTTATCACAGTATTTACAAAACTAATGTAAGGAATATAACTATGAATAACATTATCCCATTAAACAATTCTAAAATTAATTATTCACCGGCAATTTCGAATCCGCAACTAAACCCTAATAAAGCATATAGAATATCTTCTGAAGCTGTTGATTCTATTCAAAAAGTAGGTAAAGCTGCTGATCCTGATATGATTCCGGCAAAAATGTTGTTATCTTTGTTAAAAAGCGGTTTAACAGATAATAAAGCTGATGCAAAATTTTTCAAAGGCAGAACATATGCCGATTGGGTAAATATGTATAACCTTTCTGTTGATAATGCAGTTACTCCGACATTATTGGAAGGTTTAGAAAAAAATCCGGATATAAAAGCGCCTGATGATGTTATTGCTAATATGAAAGAATCTAAAAACTTTGCTGCCAAATATCACAAACACCAAGAAAAATTATTAGGAGAATTTTCTGATTTAACTAAATCGCAAGGAGTTGATACTGTTCAAATGAAGGGTATTGGATTTTCAATGAATTATCCTACACCTACCACAAGATTTGGCGGTGATATTGATGTTTATAATTTCCAACATGGAACAGACCCTGCTGATCCTAAAAACAGTTCATCTCTTTTTGTTGATAAATTAGTTTCCAAAAATGGAATGGAAGTAACAGGAACAGAATATGCCAAACATAGTCATATTGATTATAAAGGAATGCCATTTGAAAATCATAGAATGTTTTTAGACAAAAAACTTTCACCTATTCATGAAAAAATGAATAATTATTTATTTAAACATTTAAAACCAGTACAAGAAACACTTCCAAACGGTACAAAAATTCTTGTTCCATCTAAAGAATTTAATAATGTATTTATTTCGTTTCATGCCATGCAGCACTTTGCAGGTCAGGGGATAAATTTCCATCACCTTGCTGACTGGGCTGTACAGGTAAACAAACATGGTTTAACAATACCGGAAGAAGCTAAAGGTACAACATTTGAAAAATTCATGTATGCTTTTACAAATCTTGCAAATAAACATTTAGGAACAAACGTTAAGGTTCCGGAAAATAAAGAATTAGAAGATGCCATTTTTGATAAAATGCTGCATCCTGATAAATATAAAACCGCAGGATTGAACCCACCAAAACATAAAGATCCGGTATCACTTGTTGTATTTAAATTTAAACAAATTGTTAACAGGACTAAACAAAATAATGAAATCTGGGGAACAAATAAAACAACAGGACAAGCAATTTATGAATCTTTTGTTGCACATTTAAAACGTCCTAAAACTTTTATTAGAGTTTTCACAAGACTTAAATAACCTCAAAAGATGTATTTACATATAAATATTTGTCATCTAGTTGAATAATAGCCCATCTTAATGGGATTATCATATAACTTTTCAGTTGAGATTCAATATTCTCAACTGAAAAATTTTTTGTATTTTTTATTTTAAAAATTTTAGATTCTATTTGCATACAAATTAATATAACATAGAAAAAACTATTTATATTTAGTGATATAATAAGCTTATGCTGCCAAAAGAATACAGATTAAAAAATAAATCCGCATTTAATGCAACCTACCGTATAAAAAAATCATTTTATAAAAATGGTATCATAATGTTTGCCGGTAAAATTTCTAATGTACCAGTTCACACAAAAATAGGTTTTGTTGTCAGCAAAAAAACCCATAAACGGTCTGTAAAACGAAACAGACTTAAACGGCTTATGCGTGAAAGTATAAGATTGCTTATTAAAAACGGATATAATTTTCATAACAGACAATCACTCATTTTTGTTGGCAAATCACAAGCTCTTGGCAAATCTTTTGACGAAATAGATAATTCTATTAAACTTTTATTAAAGGAGCTTGACTAATGCCAATGATAGATAGGGCAACACCGCCCAATGTTAGAGTTAATGATGAAACAAAACTTTATCCAAGATATCCTTCGGGACTTTTAGAAAACCAGAGTACTTTATACAGATATGGTTATTCAGATATTAAACATCCGATATTAAGGATTCCGGACTATATTAGTGATTATAACGGGAAATATTTAAAGCCGGGATTATATGAACTTGCTCTTAGTGATGATAAAGAATTTTTATTATTTATCCAATCCGGAGAACTTATGGCTGTAATTCCAGTATTTAAACTTGCAGAAAACCAAGCAGAAGTCGAAAAATATAAAAAAGAACGGGATATGAATACCGGAAAAATTAAATATAAACCGGAACGTACCAGATTTCAAGAACGCTTGCATAAAGCACTCCAAAGAAAATATGCAGAAGATGCTATTACTCCGGAACCGGAAGAGTATGTATATCAAAATGCATCAATTGAATATGTTCCGGAAGGCGGGTACTATCTTGTAACATACGAAAATGGAATGTACAGAGCCTGGGGAGCTATCAAAACCCGCTCAGGATTCGGGAAAAACCCGCCGCTGCTAAGAGGAAAAAATTAAACAAATAACCCGAAAGATTTTATATCTTCCGGGTTATTTTCAGATTGTTATTTTATTTATGCTATACCGTACATTTGTAACATTGAATCGAGTGCTTGCATTTGCATATGTGGCGGAATTTGTCCTTGAGCTGCCGTTTGAGTTGTTTGAGTTTGTGCTGTTTGTGGAGCACTGCCGGCTGCTACTTGTTGTAATGCCATCATTGCTTGTTCTTCTGTTATTTGACCTGCTTTAATTGCTGCATCAAGAGCTTTTAATTGTTCCATTTGTGCCGGTGTACATCCCATTTGTGCCAGTAACATTTCTTCTAATGAAGGTCCGCCTACTGATGAATTTAACCAAGGATTTGATACTAACATTGCTTGAGTATTTGAAACAGTTGCCGGAATTGTGAATCTGGTGAACGGAACTTTTTTACCGCCGATTACAGGAACTTTTGCTGAACCATACAGATTATTGAATGTTCTACCGAATTGGAATACTTTATCTGAGAATGTTCCTGTGTAATCATACCCGCCTGTTGCTGATGATAAAGTACTGTTAGATTTGTTTGCTATCTTGGCTGCTGCAAGTTCATCATAAGCGTTGCTTGCTGCTGCTTTTGCTTCGTACAGTTTTCTTTGAGCTAACATTGCTTCGTCTGATGGGTCACCCGGTTCAAATTTCTTGTTTGCTTTTTCTGCTGCTGCTAAATCTTCTTTAGCTTTTGTATACGCTTCTTGTTTTTCTAATAATGTTTTTGTAGATTCTGATGCATTTTTTGCGTATGTTTCTTTTAATGAACGTGCAGGAATTTCAAAATCTAATTCTTTTTGTTTTTTAACAAGTTCTGCACGTTTTGTCATGATGTCTGCAGTTTTTGCTTCCGGTGGAAGATTATCAATATCATCAATTTGTGATCTGATATTTCTTGCCATTTGTGTTTTTTGGTTAATAACATTTTTGTAAATATTTGCTTGTTGTTCTAATTGACTAATTTCATGATTTCTTATGAAATTTTGTCTGGTATTTGTAGATGTTTCTACTTGTTTTTTCTTGAGAGCAATTTGTTTTTCTAAATTATCAAGTTTTGCTTGAGCGTTAACTAAAGATTTTTCTGAATTAATTTCATTGAATGCTCTTTCAATATTAGCTTTTTGTTCTTCAAGACGTTGTGCTTTTTTCTTTAATGAGTTTGCAACACCTTTGTTGCCGTTTTTAGCTGCATCATCTGCTTGTGCTTTCAACTGTTCAATTTCTGTATCATATTTTTTTACTTTTTGTGCTTGTGCTTCTTCAACTGTAGGTGTTTTTGTAGCATTCTTCCAGTTTGTCTGAACAGTTGCTTTGAAAGATTTTGCACCGTCAACAGCTGTTGTTTTCAATGCCTGCCAGCCGCCGGCTTTGTATGCTTGGTAGCCGGTTTTTATACCATTCCAGCCTTGTTTGAATCCGATTGTTGTTGAATCCCAAGCAGCTTTTACAGTACCTTTGAATCCTGTATATTTAGAGGCATCAACTCCCGGTACACCTTTCATTGCTGCTTTTGCACCAACTACAGAGCCGGCTAAAGCAACGGTATTTGAACCCATTCCTTCTGCTGCTGCTCTTGCTTGAGCATCCGTTTTGGCTGTTGCAAATTGATAAATAGATTTACCCAATCCGCCGGCTGCTGATGCAACACCAACACCTGCGATGATTGCCGGAACTGCTGTTCCTGCTGTCAGTACACATACTACTGCAATTCCTGCACCTATTGCTACGTTCTTGAGTAATTTACCGGCGCTCCATTTGCCATTTTCATCAAAACCAATCAGGCTTTTACCGAAATTTAATATACCTTTGCCAAAATGTTTTACACTTTGCCAGAATCCGATTTTACCGTCATCTTTACCATCTGTACAGCCCGGTGCTTGTGCTTGCGGCTGTTGTGCTTGCTGCTGTTGTTGCGGCATAACTACGATTTCTTCTTGCGGTGTTTGCACATTTTGTGTGACTTGACCTTGTAATGCTCCTTGTTGTGCCCATTTTTGAGCATCTTTGAGAGCCATTTGACGCCATATATCCTGATTTGAATATGGACTGATTCCGTTAACCATTTGTTTTACTCCTATATCCCCAGTAATATTGTTTATATATAAAATTCCAATACAAAATAGACCACTAAACAGTAGTACTTTTTTCGTATCTTAATTCCCGTATCTATATAAAGTTTTTTTTCTTCTCAAAATTGCCTTTATCATGGAGTTTCATGATAAAAACCAATCTATAATTGCATCATGTTCGTTTACAAATGTTTACAAAAATGATAAGAATTATTTATTTTATTTTTATAAATTTTGTATTATATTTTTTGTAACATTTTTGTTAATCATTCTTCATATTTTTGATAAAATAAGCAAGTATTGTGGTTTACATGGTTTATATTGTCATGTAAGTGTAGAATAAGGATAAAAGCGTGACCGCAGGTATCGGAAATTTTTTAGGAAAAGCTATTACAGTTGTTACAAAGCCTGATGCTAAACTTCCAATTGTTGCATTGGAAGCTACCGTTGTCGGCGGCCGTACGAAAAAAGCATACGAAAGAGGCGGAGTTCCGGAAGCCAGAGAACGTGTAATTGAAGAAACAAGCGGTTCTATTGTGTGGTTGTGGGGAGTAGAAGCATTCAACTGGATAGGCGATAAAATCATCGGAAAAATACTTAATACACCGATAAAAAATAAAAAAAGAGTAAGACCTGACGTTGATACAGGACATGACGCATTGAGAAAACCGTTTAATAATTTCTTGAAAAATAAAGTGCTAAACCCTAAAAATTATTCAGAACGGGCAGTATCTTTAATGAAATTTGGCAAAGTTGCGGCTAGTGTACTTGCAGCAAACTATATTATTGGTTTTATAGTACCTCCGATGAATCACAAAATTACTAATTATTTTGCTAAAAAAGATGAAGCCCATATTGTTCCTCATATTGATAAAACCAAAGTTCAAAACCACTTTGAAAACTTTAAAGAACATGTTACACATAAAAATAACAAATCAAACAGTCCGGCATTCAAAGGCGGCTTAAATACGTTTACAAACTTTATAGAAAACACTAATACAGGACAATTACTATCAACCGACCTTGGTGTATTAGGCGGCAGAACTTATAATGCCAGAAAGAAAGAAGAAAAAGTTGAAATCATTGTACGTGACGGCGGTTCGATTTATTTCTATATGTGGTCGCAAGGTCACACAAGAGCCGCACTAAATAAACTTGAATCTGGAAGATGGACAAGACTTGATCCTAATACAGCAAAAATTGTTCATGAACACTTGACAGAAACATTACAAAAAGACGGCAGAGCGCAAGTACCTCTCAGCGAATTTAAACAAATGGTATTTGGTAATCCTGATGCTAAAGTTGATTTAAATAAATTCTTCAAAGAAGGGGAAGAAGTTATTTCATTGGACAAATTCAATGAGGTCGAAACAAATCCAGAAATCAGAAAACGCGCTCAAGCAATGTCTGAATTACAACCGAAACAACTTGATACAAGCGTATTATCAAAAGAACAAGTTGCAGATGTTTACAACAATTGTGAACTAAACTCTCCGAAACTTTTGAAAAAATCTTATGAAACATATACTAACGGAGCATCTTCTAACCCGAATAAATTTGTAAAAAGCAAAGATTTAACTAAACTCAAAGGCAGAATGAAAGATTATATGGCCGATATTTGCAAAGCTGCAGAAAAAAATGGCGGTAATGTTGATATAAAACTGTTAAATAAAATGAAAAATAAAAACCTAATCTATAGCGGAGTTAATTTTGTTGCGGGATTTGCCGTAGCATCCGCATTTCTTTCAACTTTTATCCCTGATATTCAATATTGGATTACAAGAAAAACAACAGGAAGAAATGACTTCCCGGGAACTTGTAATTATGCACAAAAAAATAATAAACAGCCGGTAAAAACTAAAGCTTAAAAAATTCTTTTGCCAGTTTTATTTCATCAATATCAGGATTGTTAATTTTTTCTTTTAGCAAAAATTCAAAACACTCTGAATACTCTTTTGATGGAATAATTCCCAAATTTTGCAAATCTTTTCCTGTGATACTTAATTTTATTTTTGATAAATAATCAAAATATCTAAATACCGGTTTCTCATCTATATTTATGGCATATAAAAGTAAGCTTTCTTTTTCAGAATCCTGAAATTCTGTATAAATTGAATAATCATTATTTAAGTTTTTTGTTTTTAAATATTTATAATCATTGATTATTTTTAATTCTCGTTTAGTAAGAGGCAATTTGCTCAAGTCCATCCATCCTAAGTAAACAAGCCATATATCTTTAACCGGATATTTTTCAATAAGAGTTTGAATATTATAATCCAAAGCTTTAATATTGTCTGTTGTAAGAAGTTTATAAATATTTTCATTAAAAAATCTTTCATAAGCTATTTGTGAATTTAGATTGAATGTCTCAATTAATTCTTTTTTCACACGCTTATAACTCATATCATAGTTGATATTATCCAGATACTCTTCTTGCAGTTTTCTTGTATTTTTATCCAATTCAAACCCGAATCTTACAGAAAATTTCAACGCCCTTATTATTCTTGTAGGATCATCTATAAAACTTCTGTCATGGAGAACTCTGATAATTTTATTTTTTATATCATCTAATCCGCCTAAATAATCAATAATTTCGCCGGTTTCAAGAGATTGAGCAAGTGTATTTATTGTAAAATCACGTCTTTCTACATCTTTTTTTAGAGAACATCCTATATCTGTTACCTCCGGCAAATGTCCGGCTCTTGGATATTTTTCATCACGGGTTGAAGCAAGATCTATTTCCTTACCATTAAGTTTAATTTTAACCGTTCCAAACGGTTCATTAATTCTAAGAATCTCAGCATTATTAATCGTTTTAGTAAATTCTATCGCATTCCCAACATAAGTTATATCTATATCAAAACATTCTCTGCCCAGAATTTTGTCACGCACAATTCCGCCGATATAAAAAAGATTTTTATCTTTTAATTCTATTGATTCCATTAAATAAATAATATCTTAATAAGGCATAAAAGTATAGGGGGTAGGGGTAAAAGTATAAATAGTAACCTTACTTAAACATACGGGTAGACCGGGAAGAACAAGTCAACCCGGTCTACTATTGAAAGGAACATTAGTTATATATTAATTACGTTCTTCTACTAGATTAAGTTTAACGCAATACTTGGAGTTTGGTTAGCAGTTGTTAACATTGTAGCACCTGCTTGTTGAAGGATTTGTGCTGCTACGAAGTCTGATGAAATTTCAGCGATATCAGCATCTTTGATTAATGATTTAGCTTCGGTTAAGTTATCTGCTTGAACAGCGATACTTTCTACTGCTGAATCAACCCTGTTCATATAAGCCCCGATTTCAGTTGATCTTTTTGTTACATCATCTACTGCAATGTCAACTGTATCTAAGAACATACGTGCTGAGTTATCGTTTGAGAATACAGCATTACATATTGTTGTGATTGTTAATGTGTTTTCATTAATTTGTACATCGTTACCGGCTGTTACATTAAATGCTGCTTGATTTTCATTATATAATGCTGCAAGAGTAGCACTTTCAAAATATATTGTACCGTCTTCACTTGCATAGTACTGTCTTTGTTCTTCTTCAGTTAAACCATCATATGTAGTTTGATTAATAGTACCAAGTTTTTGACCCATACCATCGTTTAAGCGCATAAGTGCTGTAATTTTTGCACTTGCAAACAATGATTCATCAAGTCTAATAACGTTTTCCATTCCTGAGTTGATACCTACTTGAAGGTTAACACCATCTGTTTGAGAGCCATCTAATAATTTCAAACCGTTGAAGTCTGTAATATCACAAAGACGGTTCATTTCTTCCATTCTTTGCGCAACTTCAAGTGCGATTGCTTCTCTTGAAGATGTTGCATAAGTACCGTTCGCTGCTTGTTCGGTCAAGTCTCTGATACGTTGTAAGTAACTTCCTACAATTTCTAACACACCTTCTTGTGTTTGTAATAAACTTGAACCCATTTGACCGTTTGTTTCAGCAACATCATAAGTACTTAAAACAGATTCCATTTCTTTTACTACACCGTAACCGGCTGCATCATCGGCAGCAGAGTTTATCTTAAACCCTGTTGTCATTTTCTCCATGACATCGTTCATTGTAGCTGTTGTAGAGTTAAAGTGTCTTTGAACAGTTAATGAGGCGATGTTTGTGTTAATACTAAGGCTCATAACTATCTCCTTTCAATAATCCTTTCTTATGTAGTTATGGTGGTA
>CALUXV010000028.1 GCA_944324835.1 Candidatus Gastranaerophilales bacterium | reverse complement strand
AAACAAGAAAATTCTCTAATTTTTATATAATAAATATAAAAGAAATTCTTAATAAGGTACAAATTGATATTTCTAAAGTAACAAATTATACCTCAGAAAGTATCAATTTGATACCTGCTAATATAACAAATAAAGAAAAAATAAAAGAACAGGATTTTGATAAAAATTTTTCTTTAGAAAATTCTGATGCGATAGAAAAAACTCAAAAGCTTTTAGGTTCATTTAAAGCTATGGAACTAAAGGAAGATTACAAGAGTTGGAATAAAGAACAGGCCGTTAGGCATCTGGTTAAGGTTATTCCCGCCGCCGCCCTGACAAAAAGTCCATTAGCAAAATACTTGATGGATAAGTTTTCAATATCTATAAATGAAATAATGAAACTAAAAAGCGCTAACAGAAAGGATTTGTGTATCTTATGACTTCTCAAAAATAGATTCTTCGCTAACGCTCAGAATGACGAAAAATCTCCTCACCCCTCACTAATCACTGTTCACTTATCAAATTATTTGTCAACCTGAATTTATTTCAGGTTCTTACCAATATTGTAAGCTAAATTTCAACGTTGGTAAGATCCCGAAACAAGTTCGGGATGACAGAAAGTGTCTATTCACCCCTCACTAATCACTGTTCACTTTCTTTGTCACTTAATCACCCAGCTGTAGGGTGGGCAAAGCGTTAGCGTGCCCACCAAATTATTCAAAATTCAAATTATTAATCTTATTCTTATTATCAAAATTACACCAATCTTTTTGATAAAAACCAGAAAAGTAGGATGTGGTAAATCTGGGATTTACCGCATCATTTAAATTCATTGAAACATTTTTGTTGTGGTAAATTTTAATTTACCACAACCTGCAGGCTACCCTACGACTTAATTAATTATCAAAATATTTGTCAACCTGAATTTTTAATCAAGCGGGAAAGCCTGAATTGTAGCTTTCACAATCCATTTACCCCTTCAGGTTCTTACCAGTGTGGCCACTTGATTATAACGTCTATTCACTCCTCACTAATCACTATTCACTATTCACTCTTAATCACTTAATCACTTAATCACTTGCAAAAATGTATATATTACGTAATTCGGTGACAAAAATTTATCAAAAAAGATGCGGACATGAAAAATCACATCCGCACCTTTATTATTCTATTAATGAATCAATTACGCAGTAACTAATTCACGAGCTTTCTTAGCTTCAACAACAGCTTGTGCAGCTGCAAGTTTTGCTTGAGGAACTCTGAACGGAGAACAAGATACATAGTTCAATCCGATTCTGTGACAGAATTTAACTGAATCAGGGTCTCCGCCGTGTTCACCGCAAACACCGCCGATTAGTTTTGAATTAACTGCCTTACCTTTTTCCATAGCCATTTCAATCAATTGACCAACACCATCCTGGTCTAATGTTTCAAATGGGTTAGCAGGTAAGATTTTTTGTTCTACATAGTTCTTCAAGAACTTACCTTCAGCATCATCTCTTGAGTAGCCGAATGTCATTTGAGTTAAGTCGTTAGTACCGAATGAGAAGAATTCAGCGTGTTCAGCAACTTTATCAGCTGTTAATGCTGCACGAGGAATTTCAATCATTGTACCGAATTTGTATTCGATTTCGATACCTTTTTCTGTCATAACATCTTTTGCTACTCTTACAAGAATTGCTTCTGCTGTCTTTAATTCGTTTACGTGACCAATCAAAGGAATCATTACATAAGGATGTACTTTGTAACCTTCTTTTGCTAAATCACAGCAAGCTTCAAAGATAGCTCTTACTTGCATTTCGTTGATTTCAGGATAAGTTAATCCTAAACGGCATCCTCTTAAGCCCATCATAGGGTTAGATTCTGACAAACCTTCAACTGTTTCAAGTAATTTTGCATCTTCTGAGTAATCTTGACCCAATGCTTTTTTAGTAGCAACTTTTTCAATCAATTCAACCTTTGAAGGTAAGAATTCATGTAAAGGCGGGTCTAAAAGTCTTACTGTAAGAGGTTTATCTCCTAATGCTTTGAACATAGCATAGAAATCGTTGTATTGCATTGGCAACAAGTGGTCTAAAGCTTCTTTTCTAGCTTCAGGAGTACCTGCAATAATCATTTTTTGTACCCAAGGTAATCTGTCAGGATCCATGAACATGTGTTCAGTTCTGCAAAGACCAACACCTTCAGCACCGAATTTCAATGCGTTTGCAATATCTTTTGGAGTATCAGCGTTAGCTTCTACTGTCATTGTCTTGATTTCATCAACCCAGTTGAAGAAAGTAGTGAAGTTTTCATCAATACCTGCATCAACAAGTTTAACAGCACCTGCCATAACTTCGCCTGTACCGCCGTCAAGAGAAATAATATCATCTTTGTGGTATACAGAACCGTCTGCAGCGGTTAATGTTTCGTTTTCTAAGTTGATTACCAAGTCTTCACAACCTGATACGCAAGGTTTACCCATACCTTTAGCAACTACTGCTGCGTGAGATGTAGCACCGCCTCTAAGTGTTAATACACCTTGAGCAACTGCCATACCGTGAATATCATCCGGACAAGTTTCAATTCTTACAAGAATAACTTTTTCTCCGTTTGCACCACGTTCTGCAGCTTCTTCCGTATCAAATACAATCTTACCTACAGCAGCACCAGGAGAAGCATTTACCCCTCTTGAAAGCAAGTGTGCTTCTTTCTTAGCCTGTGTATCAAAGTTTGGTAACAATATTTGGTATACAGAATACGGATCAACTAATTCAATAGCACGTTCTTTTGTTATGATACCTTCGTTGTACATATCTACAGCAATTTTAACTGCAGCTTTTGCAGTTCTCTTACCGTTACGTGTTTGAAGAATCCATAACTTACCGCGTTCGATTGTAAATTCCATATCTTGAACATCTTTGTAGCCTTGTTCAAGTTTTTTAGCAATATCAACATATTGTCTGTATAAATCAGGCATTTCTGTTTCTAATTGTGCAATTTGTTTTGGTGTTCTAATACCGGCTACAACGTCTTCACCTTGAGCATTTGTCAAATATTCACCATAGAATTTGTTTTCACCTGTTGCAGGGTTTCTTGTAAATGAAACACCTGTTGCACAATCATCGCCCATATTACCGAATACCATTGTTTGAACGTTAACAGCAGTACCGTAATTGTGGTCGATTTTGTTCATGTTTCTGTAAGCAACAGCACGAGGAATATTCCAAGATCTGAATACTGCTTCAATTGCTTCTTGTAATTGAACATAAGGATCTTGAGGGAATTCTTTTCCTGTTACTTCTTTAATAATGTTTTTGTAGATAGGTATTAATGATCTCCAGCCGTCTGCTGAAACTTCTGTATCTGATTTAACACCTTCTCTAGCTTTAACTTTTTCTACTTCAGATTCGAAGTATTTTTGTCTGTCCATTTCCCATGCAACAGAACCGAACATTGTTAAGAAACGACGGTATGAATCGTAGCAGAATCTAGGATTGTTTGTTAATCTAATCATAGCTTCTACTGTATCATCGTTCAAACCTAAGTTTAAGATTGTTTCCATCATACCAGGCATTGAAATTCTGGCACCTGAACGAACAGATACCAATAACGGGTTATTACTGTCGCCGAATTTCTTTCCTGCTTGTTCTTCAACGTCTTTTAAAGCTCTCTTAACTTCATCCATCAAACCTTCAGGCATTTTGTTGCCATGATTGATGTAATCCATACAAGTTTCAGTTGTGATAGTTAACCCAGGAGGTACCGGTAAGCCTAAATTAGTCATTTCTGCTAAGTTAGCACCTTTACCGCCAAGGAGGTTACGCATATCAGCATTTCCTTCTCTGAAAAGCCACACTCTTTTTTCTGCCATTGTTTTCTCCTTTTTGAACATAAAAAACTACCGAATGTATTATATCATGAACAAAAAAAAAATATTGCAAGTAGTTTTTTTAACCACGACCTTAATAACTTAAACACTTGTTTAAATAGAATCTTCTGGCTTTGCCCTCAGAAATACCAAAAATCTACTCACTAATCATTTTTAACGCACTATATAATCTTAAACTCTCTACAAGTGTACTTTTCACCATATTAACTTATGTGAATATACTATAAATAAAGGACTTGCAGATTTTCAAAAAATGGTTATAATGAAAATGTAAGTTCTGTTAATTATCAATAACTAATTCAATGTAACTCAATAAACAAAAGGAGTTATAATGTATTTCTTTCGCTACATTATATCCAAAATTATGTCGCATCTTGAAAAAATCGGGATGCAAGCTGCACGACACATTGCTTTTTAAAAGATTTCCAATCCTTTAATATAGCAAATGCGTGAGCTTCTGCTGGCTCACGCATTCGGTGGTTGTTAATTTTTATTGGAACAAATTAATAACGTGCTAAATATTTTTCTATTTCCCATTGAGTAACAGAGATTCTATAATCATCCCACTCTTTTTCTTTTGCCGTTACAAACTCGTTCATAATATGCTGCCCTAAAGCTGCATTTGCAACCAAAGACTTGTCTAAAAGTTCAACTGCCTCAATCAATGTACCAGGCAAAGAATCAATTTTTTGTCTTTTTCTTTCCTTGCTTGTCAGTTTATAAATATTACTGTCAACAGGTGCAGGCGGTTCAATTTTGTTTCTTACACCGTCTAAACAAGCTTCCAATATTGTTGCAAACGCTAAATACGGGTTACACGCAGGATCCGGTGAACGAAGTTCTACCCTTGTTGCAATTCCTCGTTTTGCAGGGACTCTCAATAAAGCACTTCTGTTTGCTAATGACCATGCAAGATAAACAGGAGCTTCATATCCCGGAACAAGACGTTTGTAGCTGTTCACGGTCGGGTTTAAAATTGCAGTAATACTCTTAATATGTTTCAAAAGCCCGCCGATTGCGTATTTTGCCGTATCAGATAGCTGATATTCCGCATTTTCATCATAAAATGCGTTTTTACCATCTTTAAACATAGAGATGTTACAGTGCATACCGGACCCATTGATACCGTAAATCGGTTTTGGCATAAATGTTGCATGGAGTCCGTGTAGTGCAGATATTGCTTTAACAACAACTTTGAATGTTGCAACATTATCTGCCGTTGTCAAAATGTCAGCGTATTTAAAATCAACTTCGTGCTGGCCGTCTGCAACTTCGTGGTGAGATGCTTCAATATCAAAATTCATTTCATGTAATGTATTTACAATATCAGAACGAACATCTTCACCTAAATCTTCCGGCCCTATATCATAATATCCGGCTTTATCCATTGTAGTTGTTGTTACGTTACCGTTTTCATCTCTTGCGAAGAGGAAGAATTCTGCTTCCGGTCCCATATTCATTGTAAAGCCTAATTTTTTAGCTTCGTTCATCAGACGTTTCAAGTTACATCTAGGACAGCCCTCGAACGGAGTACCGTCTGCATTATAGATATCACAAATAATTCTTGCGGATTCATACCCTTCAATATCACGCCAAGGCAGAACTTCAAACGTATTTTTATCAGGGTAGAAAAACATATCAGAGGTTTCAATGTTTCTAAAACCTTTAATAGAAGAGCCGTCAAGCATAATTTCGTTTGCAAGAACTTTATCAATATGAGTTGCAGGGATAGATAAATTCTTAACCTGACCGTTTATATCAACAAATTGTAGTTTTATAAAACGAATATTTCTCTCTTTTATGATACGTTTAATATCATCAGAAGTATAATTTTTGCCATCCATTCTCTGGTAAGTAAATTCGGTCATAAAGCCTCCATCAATTCAAAAAAAATGTTTATTACTTTTTTTATTTAAATACATATTTCTTCGAGGGTCAATCTTTTTTTTATTAAGAATAAGTAAAGACAATGAACCGACTTTTAAAAATTTTTCATTTTTATTAAAACTAAAAAAAAATCTTTAATTTTTAGAGATTTTAAACAAAAAAATTATAAAATTTAAAGTAAAATTTTTCAAATTTAAAAAAATTACCGCATGATTTAGAAATTTTAAATATTAAGTTATGTTAATTTGAGTTTAGAAAAATTAGAATTATCCCAACAAACTCTCACTACTTTCTAAGATAAACATAATAACTAATTATTTTTACATAAATATAACAAACCCGGCCATAAGACCGGATTTGTTTGAGTTTATTATTAGTTATTAGGCAGAATTCAATCTGAATTCATTTACCCCGCCTACTCTTTAACGTATTCTGCATCAATTACATCATCGTCATTGTTTTTATTTTCTGATGATGCGTTGTTTTCTGTTTTTGCAGCATCTTCTTTTTGAACTTGTTCGTATGCTTTTTGAGAGATACCGAACATTGTTTGTTGAAGTTCTTCTGACAATTTTTTAAGTTCATCAGATGATTTATCTTCGTCAAGAGCTTTTTTAAGAGCTTCTTTTTGTTCTTCTAATTTCTTAGAATCTTCTTCTGAGATTTTGCCTTCAAAGTCTTTAGTTAATCTTTCTGCGGAAGTGATTAAAGAGTTTGCATTATTTTTAATTTCTGCAGCTTCTTTTTTCTTCTTATCTTCAGCAGCGTTTGCTTCTGCTTCTTTAACCATCTTATCGATATCAGATTCTGTTAAGTTAGAAGAGTTTGTGATTGTGATTTTTTGTTCTTTGTTTGTAGCTTTATCTTTTGCAGAAACGTTAACAATACCGTTAGCATCAATATCAAATGTAACTTCGATTTGAGGAATACCTCTCATTGCAGGTGCGATACCTTCAAGTCTGAACATACCTAAAGATTTGTTATCGCCTGCCATTGGTCTTTCACCTTGAAGAACATTGATATCAACAGCAGTTTGGTTGTTTTCTGCAGTAGAGAATACTTGAGATTTAGAAACAGGAATTGTAGTGTTACGAGGAACCAAAGGAGTCATAACACCGCCCATTGTTTCAATACCTAATGTTAAAGGTGTAACATCAAGTAATACGATATCTTTAACTTCACCGGCCAATACACCTGCTTGAACAGCTGCACCAACTGCAACAACTTCGTCAGGGTTTACTGATTGGTTAGGGTCTTTACCAGTGTATTCTTTTACCAATTGTTGAACGGCAGGAATACGAGTTGAACCGCCGACTAATACAACTTCGTTGATATCATTTTTACCTAAACCTGCATCTGATAATGCTTGTTCAACAGGTTTTTTACATCTTTCTAACAAGTCATAAGACAATTCTTCAAACTTAGCTCTTGTTAATGTCAAGTCTAAGTGTTTAGGACCGTTTGCATCTGCAGTGATGAACGGTAAATTAATGTTTGTTTCAACAACTGATGATAATTCACATTTAGCTTTTTCTGCAGCTTCTTTAATACGTTGCATAGCTTGTTTATCACCAGTTAAATCAATACCTTCTTGTTTTTTGAATTCTTCGCAAATCCAATCCATGATTTTTTGGTCGAAGTCATCACCGCCTAAGTGTGTATCACCAGATGTTGATAATACTTCGTGAACACCGTCACCGATTTCAAGGATTGAAACATCGAATGTACCGCCGCCTAAGTCGAATACAAGAACTTTTTCTGATTGATCTTTTTCAAGACCGTAAGCCAAAGCAGCAGCTGTAGGTTCGTTTACAATACGGAGAACGTCTAAACCTGCGATTTTACCGGCATCTTTTGTTGCCTGTCTTTGAGCATCGTTGAAGTATGCAGGAACAGTAATAACTGCTGATGTAACTTTTTCGCCCAAATATGAACTTGCATCATCTGCCAATTTTCTTAAAATCATTGCAGAAATTTCTTGCGGAGTATAGTCTTTGCCGTCTATATTCTTTTTGTAATCTTCTCCCATGTGTCTTTTGATTGATGCGATTGTTTTATCAGGGTTTAAGATTGCTTGTCTTTTTGCTAACTGACCGACTAATCTTTCACCTGTTTTTGAAAAACCGACGATTGAAGGGGTTGTTCTCATACCTTCTGCGTTAGCGATAACGGTTGGTTTACCACCTTCCATAACTGCGACTACGGAGTTTGTTGTTCCTAAGTCAATACCAATTGTTTTAGCCATAATTTATATCTCCTTACTTAATATAATATTTTTTATTTCTACATTATCATTTAAGCACTCTTTTTCATAAAACCTTAAAAAATAAACAAAAAATTAATATTTCATTTTGTAGTAGCAAAAAATATATTTTGAAGGTTTATATAAGTATATAAAAAATAGGAGTTATTCATGAATATTTCTTCTTATTTCAACTATTCACCTAAATTTTGTCGTTCTAAAAATAACAAAACACAGCCTGTACCCCCTTATATAAAGCAGCCGCCTAAAACTGCTCAATATATTGTGCAAGGTATGCTGGTAACAGTTCCGATTATGGGCGGATACCAAGTATATGATAATATTCAAAAACAGGATATGATGAAAGATTTCAAGGAAGAATACAATCAGGATGATACAAAATCTTTAGAAATTCATGATATAAATGACGATAATTCTCCGGAATATATTATTGAAAAAACAGATGGTGTTAAATGTGTATATGATTTCAGACATCACGATGTTTACTTTGATATTGACGGCGATAGAATTGAAAAAATCAGATAGGAGTATACTTATGAATACTGTTAATATAATCTCAAATAATACATTAGGCTTTGCAAGAAAAAGTAAAAAAACAGATACCTGTAAAAATCAATCAAATGGCATGACATTGCTGCCTGCTATAGTTTTATCAACAGCTCTTTTATCTGCAAGTGCTACCGGCAATAATACTCATAAATCAGATTCTTATTACTTAGATAGAGATTACACGGAATATGCAGACTATATAAAAAAAATATCTGCTAAAGCACAAATGGAAAACTTTGTTAATCTTGAAGATGGTACTATGTATGTAATGCCATATCTTCCGCAAATAAAAATTGCTAAAGCAATGCCTCAAACGAATTTAGTTGCGGATGACCTGTAAAGCCAAATCTACACGTCCGAATGGCGCACTGATTTGATATCCTTGAACTGAAGAATCTATTTTTTCTTTGATTTCGTGAGCAATTTCTATTCCGATTTTTACTCCGTCTTCTTTCGTTTGCGCCTTTGCCATTCTTTCAATTATACTGTCAGGAATTTCAACTCCGGGAACTTCATTTTTCAAAAATAATGCATTTTTTAATGATACTAAAGGCCAAATCCCTGCAACAACAGGAATTGTTTTCTTGTATTTTGATGTAGTATCAATAAACCTTAAAAGAGTATCTGCATCAAATACAGGCTGAGTCATTACGTATTCTGCACCTGCATCTATTTTGTTATAAAAATGTTGTATCTCTTTTTCAATGTTTACAGCACAAGGATTAGCCCCGACTCCTATCAAAATAGAAGTCGGAGGATTAATAGGGTTCCCTGCTATATCCTCACCACGATTAAGATTGTGTATAACCTTTGTCAGCCCGACCGCATCTACATCAAATACCGCCGTTGCCTGCGGATAATTCCCGAGTTTTGGCGGGTCACCTGTTATTACAAGATAATTTTTTATTCCGGCAGCAAATCCGCCTAATAAATCAGACTGCATTCCGATAAGATTTCTGTCACGACAGCAGTAATGAAGTATTACTTCAATACCGATTTTTTGCTCTATCATTAACGCTGCAACCATTGGAGATATTCTTGCACTTGCTCTAGGCCCGTCCGGAATATTTATTGCATCAACTCCAAAATCTTTACACTGCCGGACTTTTTCAAGCATTGGAGTCATATCTATTGACCTTGGAGGAGTAATTTCTATTGATACAACTTTTTCATTGTTGAATAATTTCTTTGCGAAGTTACTTTTTTCCTCTGTCGGTGTAACTTTAACATCATTATTTTCTATTTCAATTTTATTTATTTCAACGTGTTTTTTTACACCTGTCAGAGCTTTGATTGTTCTGGACATTTCTTTTATATGTTCAGGGTTAGTCCCGCAGCAGCCGCCGACTCCCATTACACCTAAACTTATATAATTTTTACAATATGATGTAAAGTATTCAGGCGTACTCAAATAAATCATCCTGCCGTCCATTTTTTGCGGATGGCCGGCATTCGGCTGAACAACTAAAGGTTTTGTTATTTTGTCTATAACTTTTTCAACCGCACTCAGCATTGCATGAGGTCCTATACTGCAATTTAGACCAAGAGCATCAAAGAACGCACAATCATTTAATTTTTCCATCGCAACAGTTATACTAAGCCCTTTAGGGGTTTCCATTTCTTTGGTCAATGTCATTGAACCGATTACCGGAATGTCAAACTCTTTTGCGATTTCTGCTGCAAGAGTAAGTTCTTCTATGTCAAGAAACGTTTCAAAAATAATTCCGTCAATACCGGATTCGACAAGAGCCGATATTTGTTCTCGATAACTTTCTTTAATTGTATCAATATTTTCAGAGGTAAGAATTTCTCCGCTATGAAGATTTGAACCGACTGATGCCAGAATATAAACTTCACTTTCTCCGACAGCTTCTTTTGCTATTCTTACACCTGCCTGATTAATTTCTTTTACTTTATCAGAAAGCCCGAATTTTTCCAGTTTAATCCTGTTTGCACCAAATGTATTTGTTAATATCACATCTGCGCCTGAGTCAATGTATTCCCGGTGAATACTTTTTATTAAATCCGGTCTTGAAAGATTTAGTTCATCATAGCAGGCATTTAAAAAGATTCCTTTTTCGTATAAAAGAGTTCCCATTGCACCGTCAAAAATCAACGGTGTACTATTTAACTTTTCTAAAAAAGGTATCTTCATTTTAAACTTGCCTCGTATTCTTCTCTCAATTGTTTTTGTTCATTCTGAACATTTGCTATAAAATCACTATCTTTCATTACAATTTTTTGTGCCGCAACAGCTGCTTCCGAAGCGTTATTTGTTTGCACAACAAGCCCGTTATAATTAGGAGCAATTTTTAATGCGGTATGAAGTTTGCTTGTTGTAGCTCCGCCTATCATTATTGCAGGAAGTTTTATTCCTTCTTTATCCATTGTTTGTGCAACATTTATCATCTCATCCAAAGACGGAGTAATAAGCCCTGAAAGTCCTACTATATCAGGTTTATACTGTATTGCAGCTTTTAATATTTCTGTTGCATTTACCATAACACCGAGGTCAATTACTTCAAAATTGTTGCATTGCAAAATCAATGAAAGAATATTTTTCCCGATATCGTGAACATCGCCTTTTACCGTTGCAATTACAAATTTTCCGATAGTTCCGCTGTCTGATTTTTTGAAATGAGTTTGAAGAATGTCAACCGCTTCTTTCATTATTCTTGAACTTTTTACAACCTGCGGAAGAAACATCTTGCCGTCACCAAAGAGAACACCTACTTTGTTCATCCCTTCAAGCAGGACTTTTTCAATAATATCAATCGGAGAATAAGTTTTTAAAGCTTCAATTATATCTTCTTCAAGGTGTTTGTTTATCCCTTTGATTAAAGCATTTTGAAGTCTTATTTCAACGGAATCTTTTCTCCAGTCATCAATCTTTTCTTCTTTTGATGTTTTATCTGTTTTAATTGTTTCTGCGTATTCAAGAAGCTTTTGGGTTGAATCAGGGGATTTGTTTAAAACAACATCTTCAACCAGAGTTTTCAAAGGTTCCGGAATATTGTCATAAATCTCTAACATGCCGGGATTTACTATACCCATTTTGAGCCCTGCATTTATTGCATGGTATAAAAATACTGCATGTATCGCATTTCTAATCACTCCCATTCCTCTAAACGAGAATGAAAGGTTACTTATACCGCCCGATATCATAACATCAGGATACTTTTGTTTAATTATTCTTGTTGCTTCAATAAAATCTACCGCATTGTTATCATGTGCCGGAATACCTGTTGCAATCGGAAATACGTTCAAGTCAAAAATAATATCCGACGGGCTTATATTTAGGCGATTTACAAGAATATCGTAGGCTCTGTCTACAATTTCAATACGTCTTTCAATTGAATCAGCCTGACCTTTTTCGTCAAAAGCCATAACAATCATTGCAGCACCTAAATCACGGATTTTTACGGCTTCTTTAATAAAATATTCTTCGCCTTCTTTTAGGTTTATGGAGTTTACGATAGATTTACCCTGAGTACATTTTAGACCGGCTTCTAACACCCTGAAATCAGAAGAATCTATCATAACAGGTACTCTTGCAATATCAGGTTCTGAAGCAGCAAGATTTAAGAATTCTGTCATAAGAGTTTTTGAATCCGCTAAACCTGCATCCATATTTATATCGATAATATTTGCACCGTTTTCTATCTGACTCCTTGCAATTTCAAGTGCCTCATCAAGCTTGTGTTCTTTGATAAGTGTTGCAAACTTCTTTGAGCCCGTTACATTTGTTCTTTCCGCAACCATAACAAAATTTTGTCTGCCGTCATATATAAAAGGTTCCAGACCTGAATATCGTTGACAAGAAGATTGGTTCTCTATTTTATGCGGTTTTATTCCTTTAACCGCTTCTGCTATTGCTTTTATATGTTCAGGGGTTGTTCCGCAGCAGCCGCCGCAGATATTGAGACAGCCTTCTTGTGCAAGTTTTTTATAACCTTCTGCCATATATTCGGGAGTCTGCTCGTATTCTCCGAATGCATTTGGTAATCCTGCATTAGCGTAAAGACTGATTCTAAACCTTGAATATTTTGAAAGTTCTTCAATATAAGGAATCATATCGTAGATTCCTAAAGAACAATTGAGACCGACTGATAGAGGATTGGCAAATTCTATACTATAATAAAACGCTTCAAGAGTCTGACCTGATAAGGTTCTTCCTGATTTATCCGAAAGTGTTACCGATATCATAATCGGGATATCAAGTTTTTTTTCTGCAAGTACTTGTTTTATGGCATATATTGCAGCCTTTGCATTTAAAGTGTCAAAAATGGTTTCAATAAGAAATATATCAACTTCACAATCAGCCAATATTTCAGCCTGCTCTTTGTAAGTAGAAACTAAATCATCAAATGTAACATCCCGATAAGCCGGATTCATGACATCCGGAGAGATTGATGCGGTTTTGTTGGTCGGGCCGATGGATGCTGCAACAAAGCGAGGTTTATCAGGTGTTGAATACTCTTCTGCTGCTTCTTTTGCAATTCTAACGGATTCTACGTTCAATTCTTTTACAAGATTTGTCAGTTCGTAATCTTTTTGAGAGATTGAGTTTGCAGAAAAAGTATTTGCTTCAATAATATCTGCCCCTGCTTCCAAAAATTGTTTATGGATATTTTTTATAACATCCGGTTTTGTGATTGATAAAAGTTCATTGTTCCCTTTAAGTTCCGTCGGATGATTTTTAAAGCGCTGTCCTCTATAATCTTCTTCGGACAGGTTAAACTTCTGGAGCATAGTACCCATTGCCCCGTCAAGGATTAATATTTTCTCCTCAAGACACTTTTCCAACAAATCTCTTCTTACCATAGATATATTGTATAACAGATAATATTATTTGTTTGTAAATTTTTGTATAATATTACAAATCAATAATTCTCTTTATACTTTGTTTTCCAGTTTGTCATATTCTGCTTTGACAGCTTTAATATCCTGCCACATCAACCATTTAGGACTGCCTTTTTTTCTGGAATCATTCCTTAAAAGGTAAGACGGATGGAATATAGGCATCATTTTTGCACCGTAAGGGCCGTCAAACCATTTGCCTCTGGCTTTTGTAATACCGTGCTCTGACGGAATCATTGTATTTAGAGCAATATTTCCGCAAACAAGGATTATTTTAGGTTTCAAAATATCAATTTGCGCCTTTAAATACTCTTCACAAGCTTGTTTTTCTTCCGGCAGCGGGTTTCTGTTTCCCGGAGGACGGCATTTTATTGTATTACAGATATAAACGTCTTTCTCTCTGGATAAGCCTACACATTCAAAAATTTTATCCAGCAATTGCCCTGCTTTACCTACAAACGGTATTCCTTTTTGATCTTCCCAGTAACCCGGAGCTTCGCCAATTAACATCATTTTAGAATTTGGCACGCCGCCGGAAAACACTACCTTGTTACGGCTTTTTGAAAGCGGGCATTTATTACAATGCAAACATTTTTCTTTGATTTGTTCCAGTTCTTCGTACATTATTCCCTCTACTTAAATATTACTACAAATATTTAAATAAAGCTTAAACCGACACTCAATATTGTCATCAATAATGCCCCCCAGAACGCAGACCAGAATCCTTCAACTTCAAACCCCGGTACAAGATAACTTACAAACATTAACAATAGTGCATTAATTACAAGAGTAAACAATCCCAAAGTCAAAATATTGATTGGCAAAGTTATCAAATTCAATGCAGGTCTTAATGATACGTTAATTAGAGCAATAACTGCCGCAACTATCAAGGCTGCTATGTATCCGTCAACTTCAATTCCCGGAACAATCCAGGCAGTAAATATTATAATTAATGTTAAAACAACCCATTTTAATAATAAAAACAACATAACTCTAACCTTTCTTTTCTTTAATTATAAGAAATGATACAAAAATGTTTCAATCTGACCATATTGGCTATTTTTGATTTATTATAAATAAACAAAAGGAGTAAACATGAATAATTCAATTAATAAATCGCCCCAATTTACGGCGAGAACAATAATTAAAACCAACAACAATTGTTTAAATAAAGATGAAATAAAAAAACTTACAAAAATGGGGGAAAAAATCGGACTTCAATCTGATACAATCCAGTTTAATCTTTTGCAGCATAATGATAAAATTATAACCGTTTCACATAATGCAAAATTTAATGACGGCAGACATTCTTTAGAATGCAGACAAACAAAAAATGTTTTAATTAACAGTTTCAAACCATTTGAATATATTCAAAAAAAGATGGAAACTCTAAAGAAAACCTATAATCAAACATTCGCACAATAACTGTTTTATTAATTGTTTTTCGTTGCAGTTTAATATAAATTATTAATATGAAAAGGCAAACAATAGGAACAATTAATGGGGTAATTGCATCTGCAAGCTATGGTACAAATCCGTTATTCGCATTACCGCTATATGCGGCAGGAATAGGTGCAAATTCTGTACTATTTTACAGATATGCAATTGCAATTATTCTATATGGGATATGGTTAAAATTCGTAAAAAAAGTTTCATTTCACTTACATAGAACAGAAATCCCCGTAATATTACTTTTATCACTATTGTTTTCTTTTTCATCGTTAACTCTATTTGATGCGTTTAGATATATAGAAGCAGGTATCGCCTGTACAATTCTATTTATTTATCCGGTTATGGTTGCATTAATTATGGCAATTTTTTTTAAAGAAAAAATTACTAAAATAACTATTAGTGCTATTTTTCTCACATCAATCGGAATAATCCTTCTATATCACGGCAAATCCGGTACTACTTTAAATACTCATGGTGTTCTGGTAACGTTATTATCAGCCCTATTATATGCTCTTTATATCGTTGGAGTAAAAAAATTTAAATCAATACAACACGTGAATAGAAATAAAATGAGTTTTTATGTAATGCTATTCGGACTTTTGGTATACGTACTCAACCTAAAATTTTGTACGGAATTGCAAATAATTGAAAAACCAATCCTCTGGCTTTTACCTGTCGGACTTGCATTGTTTCCGACCATTATATCCCTTGAAACAATTAATATCTCAATAAAGTTGATTGGTTCTACAAAAACCGCAATTTTAGGAGCATTAGAGCCATTGACCGCAATATTTTTTGGTATATTGCTATTCAATGAACATTTAACAATAAGAATTTCTCTCGGAATAATTTTGATTATTGCTGGAGTGTATCTAATTGTTACCAGAAAAGATACAAATACTAAAGATAAGTATAATCATCATTAGTTATTGTTCAGCTTGTAACAGTCAAAAACTTATGCTTGAGAATTTTGTTGAAGGAACTGGCAAGTATCAGCAATTTTTGTTGCAGAACCGACAACCGCAGAAAGTCCCGCAAATCCGGCTAAAGGACCTGCTATTTTTTGGATTACAGGGTTTCTTAAAAATTTGCTCTTTTCAAATATTTTTAAAATCTTAGCTTTATTAGAAGCTTTAATAATTTTTGATTCTTGAATTAATCTTGTAACACTGTTACCAATTTTCGAACCGTTTCTCAAAGTTTGGAAGGTTGCAGCTCCAACACCGCCGCCTACAGCCATTTCTGTTGAATTATCTTTTACAGCTTGTTTTGCTCTTTGTACTTTTTCAGGAGATATGCCTCTATGAGGAATACCAACGTATGTAGAATTAACGCCGTTCATTATCTATTCCCTCCTGAAACTCCGAGAGCCAAATCTAAATTTGACTTATCTTTGTTTCTGCCTGCAAGATTATCAATTGCAACTGATGCTGTTGCTGATGCTGCCAGTGTATTTTCGGCAACATTTTGAACTTGTTCTCTTTTAACAGATTTTACAAGAACTTTTATTGCTTCTTTATAACCTTTTGCTTTATCTACAAAGTTTTTAACACTTTCTTTTGCCAGGAATTTTTCGGCTTTTTGACCGAGTTTTGATTTTTTGAATGTTTCAATAAGCGGATTACCAACAGTTTTATTGAATGATGTTTTGATAGATTTTAAACCTTTTTCGATTGGTTCAAATGCTGATTTTACAACATTTACAACATCTTTTGCAACATTTGATTTTGCAAGACCTTTTAAAGTTCCGATAGAAACTTTTGCGCCATACTTAGCAAAAACAAACGTTCCGGCTAAACCTAAAATACCGGCACCAAATCTTACAACTTTACTTAAACCTTTTGATAATTTACCAGGGTTCTTATCCAGACTGTCTGCGAAGTTGTTCATATCTGCCTGTGTACGATCGTACTCAGCCTTTTTCCGGTCACGTTCTTTGTTAATTTCATCCGGATTGAAATCAGAACTAACATATGAATCGTCCTCGTAAGGCTCCGGAATATAACGCGGGGTTTCACCTTCTAGATAGTCATCATTTCCTTTAAATTTTACCGGATGACTGACTGGTAAACTGTTTTGAACTCCTAACATATCACACACTCCAAAAAGGTTTTACACACATATTGTAACGCATGTAAAGCATTATTTTTGCTATTTTTAAGGTAAATTTTTACAAAAGTTAATAATAAAAAAATAATTAAGTGATAAGAAAAGTCAATTCACTATTTACTCCTCATTAATAAAGAGAAGTTAAATCTAAATCAATTTGCCCTTCCGATTCATTAAATAAAGATTCTTTCCATTTAATAGGATAATCTTCATGCCCTTTAAGTTTACCTTTATGTATATTTTCAATAATTTGTTCTGCTTGTTTTTGAGTATATTTTGGGATATCGGGATATTTTTTTATAAATTCCGGAAGAGGCATATTCCCGCGTTCTGAATTTCGTCCTGCTGATGTAAGCATAAAATTTCCAAGAGAATTTTCACCGCCTAAAGAATCAGGATGAATATGTTCTGCCGATTGTAATGACGGACGTAAAAGACGTTTTGCAATCTCTGAATGCGACCTTCTGTCATTCGGGTTTGTATATTTAACAATAAAAGCATTAACACTTGTTCCTGATGTAGGCAAATATTCAATTTGGCGTTTCATTGTTTCTACAGCATCTTTTTCAGCCGGTTTATATTTAATTTCTTCAAGAGAATTTAATAATGTTTTTCTTTTAAACGGATTATCCGGATTATCATTAAGAATAATATCCCTGCATCTTGTTGTTTTGTGGCGCACAGCAAGCGCTAAATCCGTACTCATATTACGGGATAAATTATCGACAGAATCTAAAACATCAAATTCTTCAAGCATCAGTTTTTTTCTTGCTTCCGGACGTAATTTATTCAGACAGTCTACAAATGTTCCGTTCGGATTTTTCTTAGCATAGTTTTTGAAAATATTAAACATTTTGCGCTCTATTGGCAAAAGATTATTGTTATCAGCATATCTTGATAGAGCTTTTACTGCAGATTTTGCATCAGGGCATTTACTGAGTATTTTTTCTGCAGAATTAAGTTCATCTTTTGCAAGCATGGTAATTCCGCTATAAGGGTCAATTAAACCTCTTAAAGTTTTTAAAGGGGCGCTGTTTGAAGTTGCCGATTTGAAATAAACCGGTGCTGTTTTAACAAATACATCCTGCTGAATCGACTTATTGAGAGGGATGGGGCTGCATCTGTAATCTACAGATGTTTGATTCCATACAGGACATCTTGATGTCACTAACAAATTATACACGCACAATCCTTTAAATCATCAACAAGTTTATTATAACGTATATTCGATTATTTTTCATCAAACTATACAAAAATTTACATTAGCCATACAGGTAATAACCATTCTATATTTGGCGCTTGATTTTTTCTCGGTTTCATCTGATAATAATGTCGAATAGGAAAATTAGGAGAGTATGATGAAAAAAATATTAATGATTTTAGCACTTGCGATTATTGCAGCACCTTGTGTTTCTACACCTGCAATGACTGTTGTACAAAAAGATATGGGTTATATTTCCGTTAATGCTACAGAATCAAGAGAAATTGCCCCTAATACAGCAAATATAACTTTTTCAGTTCACACAACTGATGTTGACTCAAAAAGAGCTGCAGAACGAAACAGCCAAATAACATCTAAAGTTATAGCAGCACTTAAACAGGAATTGGCATCTGATAAAAAATCAGATATTCAGACAAGAAATTACAATTTAACACCTAACTACAGATATAGTAAAAATTCTGATGACAGAACAATAAAGAACTATACCGCAATTAATTCTATAGTTGTAAAAACTTCTGATACATCAATGGTTTCAAAATTAATTGATATTGCAATCAAAAATAATGTATCAAATGTAAGCGGTGTTTCTATGACACTGGAAGATCAAGATCAGTTTGCATCAGAACTTTCAAATGCAGCGTTAGCAAAAGCAAAAGCTCTTGCAAATTCAAATGCTGCAGCTTTGAAACAAAAAGTTACAGGAATAAAATCTTTAAGAGTTAATGTTTATCAACAAGGAGCAAATGGCGTCAGATTATATAAATCTGCAGCTTTAGGAGCAGCTCCGGCTGATAATGCTGCTGCAACACCGATTGAAGCCGGGAAAGTTCAATTGAATGCTACTGTTGACGCAGAATTTTATGTTAAATAATAAATAAAAAATAATATGATTACACAATGAGCGATTAAGTATAATAAATTACTTAGTCGCTTATTTTATTAGTTTTAGACACAGATTTTCAAAAACATTTTGAGGTGACATCCCGAGTTCAATTTCTCTTTTTGCGGTTTCAACCTGTTTTATGTCATCAATAAAAGATATTTGGCCGGGATTGAATTTAAGAATTGCAAGCATATAGTTTTGCATATCTTCTAACAGTTTTTCAGGAGGAATTTCTTTTGATAATTCAAATAAACTTTGAGCAATATCAAATACATCTTCCCTTTTAAAATCCCGGTAGTTTGTAAATACATTTTTTATTTCATCCCATCCAAAATTTTCTTTTTCAGTTTTTGAAATATTGAAACATTGTGAACGGGAAATAATTGTTGATATAATATCCTCTTTATTATTAGTCAAAAAGATAAACATAATTCTGTCATTAGGTTCTTCAATAATTTTTAACATAGAATTTGCTGTTTCTTCTTGAAAATTTTGCGAGTTTAAACCTTTTATATTCCCATCGTCATCTTTATCACAAAATATAAATACTCTGTAAAATTCTGACGATGTCATAAGAGAATTTTTAATCATATTGGCTTGTTTTATAGAGATAACTTTTGTTGTATCGTCATCCGCAGGTTTATTATCCATTCTGGTTATTGTAAGTACGGCCGGATGCTGTTCTTCTCTAATCCAGCGGCAATTCAAACATTGGCAGTTATCAGAATAATCTCCCGTACAGTTTAAGAGTCTTGCAATTTCTTTTGCAAGAGTATATTGTGACTCTAAATCACTTCCCCAAAATAAAAGACTATGCGCAATAGGCACACCTTTGTTATTAAGCTTGTTATTTATACCTTTTTCAAAATAATTGGTAAGAAACGGATACTTATCGGATAATAGCATTTTCGACCTCCGATATAATATCAAGTGATGCCCCTGATTTAATTTTATATTCTGCATCTGTTAACATCTCTTTCAGATGCACAAGATTTTTTAACTGAGTATTTTTAAGTTTTTGGATTGTTTGTTTAACGACAAACTCGTGTTGTCCGACCAGTTTAGAAATCTCTGACGGCGGCATTGTTGAAGATTTTAATTTTATTAAAATCCATTTTCTTAACATAGTTTGGGTTGCTGCTAATATTTCAAGCGGATGTTTCTTATCTAAAAGCATTCTTAATTCTTTAAGTGCTTTGCCCTTTTCATTTTTCATAATATAATCCGTAAAATTAAATAAATCTTGATTGGATATACATACTTTTTTTACCATATCAGAGGTTATTTTTTTTTCAGGATACGCAAGAAGTGCTAATTTTTCCAGTTCTATTGAAAATTCTCGTAAATTATTTCCTATTTGTTCTACAAGAATATTAGCAGCTGCAGAATCCAGAGTTATATTGTGTTTTTTCCCTTCTTTGTTTATCCAGTTTATAAGTTCAGCAGTCTTATAAGTTTTTATGGTCGGAAATTCTTTTGAATTGTATTTTGAGAGTATTTTATATATTTTTTTTCTTGAATCAGGTTTCTTACCTTCGTTTCTTGGATATTTAGCAACAAAAAAGATATCAAGATTATCTGTATTACTTGCAAGCGAGGCTTCAATTTCTTTCAGTTGAGAATCTTCTAAACTTGATGATAGAATTTTTTCACAATTAATAACAATCATAAGCTTGCCAAACATCATGGGCTGGGTTCTTAATATTGCAATTAAATCCGGATAATTAGGGTTATCATATACGGTATAATTCATTGCAGAGAAATTATCGTCGAGTTTATTTCTATAACTCTTTAACTCTTCATCAATTAAATAATCTTCATCCCCGTAGAAAAAATATATACCCATAAAAAAATTATACAATAAAAAATTCAGGTGTACCAAATTAATGATACACCTGAACTTCAGTTTATAATTTATTAAGCTTCAAATGAAATATTATTTTCTTTAGGGGCAGCTTCCTGCTGCGAAACGGTTTTCGCAGTATTATTAATTTGAGCCAATAATGCATCACAGATAGCTTCATTTACCAGAATTTCTTCGATACTTAATTGTCTGTTACCATCTGTATCACCGGCTGCAAATTCGGTATTAGTTACACCGTATTGGGTTGCCTGATTTTTTGTCAGATATTCAACATTATTAAAATTCTTTTGAAATGTGTATTGTGAAATTGAACTCATAACTCTGCTCTCCTAAAGATTTAAAACTAACTAATCTTTTATTTTTTTATTTAAACTTTATCTCCTCAGTCTTGTGTAGCCTTTTAAAAATCAATGTTTCTTTAACAAGAATCGTAATATTTAAACGTCATACTAAAAAATTTGCTCCTTTCTTCAATGTACATTTTTATAAAGTTTTCATTTTTTAGAGAATTTCAAGAGTTCAAAAAATGTTTACAATTGTACATATTTCTATTTATTGTGTTAGAATAGTTTTGAAATGGTATCTAAATTCGCAAAAAAAGCATTGATAATATGTGCAGCATTAATAACACTTAATCCGGCAATGGGAGACGGATTTAAAAATAGTGTTATAAATTTGAAACTTGATAAAGATGCCTCTAACAATATTAAAGTTACAATAGTTACATCAAAACCGTATTCCTGCCCTGTTTATGTTAATAAAAAAGCAAATAATCAATATACAATTTTATTACCGGATACACAAAATGCAATGAATACAAAACCTATTATTGATAAGATTTCCGGAATAGTAAGCGGTGTATCAATTTCTACCCAGCCTGGTATATCTGAGGAATGCAAAGGTTATACAAAAATTACAATTACAGCATTACATCCGGTTAATATTACGGCAACAACATCAATGACAATGAATACTGCGGTAAAAAATGAGCCGCAGCATATTAATAAAACAGCATCACATCCGGCACCTGTAAAACAGCAGACTACTACAGCAAAAGCACCGGTACAACATACTCAAGCACATAAGATTGCCGCAAACCCAACGGTAAAACCAATAGTCATCCCAGCCGTAAAACCGCAAGTACAAAAAACAACAGCAAAACCGACTACTGCCGCTAAACCACAAGTGCAAAAAACAGCGGCAAAACCAACTGCTGCCGCTAAACCGCAAGTACAAAAAACAGCGGCGAAACCAGCTGCGGCCATAAAACCGCAAGCACAAAAAACAGCGGCGAAACCAATTGCTGCCGTAAAACCACAAGTACAAAAAACAGCGGCGAAACCAGCTGCGGCCATAAAACCGCAAGCACAAAAAACAGCGGCAAAACCAACGGCTGCCGTAAAACCGCAAGCACAAAAAACAGCGGCAAAA
>CALUXV010000027.1 GCA_944324835.1 Candidatus Gastranaerophilales bacterium | reverse complement strand
GCCAGCAAGGTTGCCAGCAAAAGGTTTAAAAATGATATCATAGTTGTGATTCCTCCTTATTTAGTCATAATCTTCTTCGTCATCATTATTCAACATCCAATCATTTTGCATTGCCAAATTTATCAACTTGGCTATTCCTTTACTCTTTGCTTCAGTTGATAGTTTTACTGCATTATAATTCCTTTTATCAAAACAAACTGATTCCTGTTTTCCGTCCAATAAATTTGTTGAACCGCAGTTATTTCTTAATAACGCTTTTAAAAGAGAATCATATATACAATCACTAAAATCTACTGTCTGCACATTTCCAAAATCTAAATCATATATCCCGTAATTCTCACATCTTGCACTAATAGCCTTGAATCCATATTCCAAACCGTTCATTGACCAGTGGATTAAAATAGGATTCTTTAAACTTTTAAAATATCCGACAAAATCGGTCAAAAGCTGCCTTTCTGCATCAATCAAACATTTTCCCCCGCAAATATAATTATGTAATGCAAATGTATGCAGTTCATTCGTTTTAATGTTACACAAAGCTATAGTGCAAATACTCGGTGCAACAGCCCCGCCATAATAAAATCCGTCACAAGAATAATGGATTGAAAACGTATTCTTCTCATTACCTTTAATTAATAATTTGATATCGTCCATATCTCTATCCTTTCAATAATTAATCTATTCCTTATCTGTGATTTTATTATTAATTATTGGTATGACAAATATGGACGTGTTTTTAAATCTTATAAAAATTTGCCTGTAACACTTCTCTCTGATGCTCTAATTTCTTCAGGCGTTCCTGCGGCAACAATCTCTCCGCCGTCATTTCCGCCGCCAGGCCCCATATCAATGATATAATCCGCATTCCGGATTACATCCAAATCGTGTTCAATCACAACAACAGTTGCATTATTTTCTATCAAACTCTGGAATACTCCAAGCAACGACCTTACATCCAGTGGATGCAGCCCGATTGTCGGTTCATCAAACACAAATACGCTGTCTTCCTGACGTCTGCCCATTTCTGATGCCAGTTTTAATCTCTGAGCCTCTCCGCCTGACAAACTTGGCGTAGCTTCGCCGAGTGTTAAATACCCCAGTCCCAAATCCTTCAACACTTGAAGTCTTTGCCTTACAACATTCAAATCTTTGCAGGCAACAAGTGCGTGGTTAATATCCATTGCCATTATTTCAGGTAATGAATATTCTTTACCGGTTTTTGATACGTATTTTATTCTTTCAGCCTTCTTTGAATACCTGTTTCCTCTGCATTCAGGACAAGGAATGTCAACATCCGGCAAAAACTGAACGTCAAGACTTATACTTCCTGTTCCGTCACAATTCGGACAGCGCAAACTCCCTGTATTATAAGAAAAATCTCCTGCTTTATATCCCGCCTCTTTTGCTGCTGCTGTCCTTGCAAACACTTTTCTCAATTCATCGTGAACATTTGCATAAGTTGCAACAGTCGAGCGGATATTTATTCCGATAGGCGTTGCATCAATCAGTTTTACCTGTCTAATCCCGTCAGCCTCAATACTTTTAACGTGCGGCGGAAGATTTCTTTCTGCAATACTGTTTTCCAGAGCCGGTATCAGACTCTCAAGTACAAGTGTTGTTTTGCCTGAACCTGAAACACCTGTTATAACTGTTAATCTGCCTTTCGGAATCTTTACATACAGCGGTTTAACCGTATGAATCTCTGATGTTGAAAGCTCTATTGAGCCGTTATTAAACATATCGGATTTTTTAACCTTTGGACGGATTAGATTTTCTGCTTTTCCGGATAAGAACGGACCAATTTTTGATAGAGGATTTTTTATGATTTCAGGAATTTCTCCTTCCGCAATAATTTCTCCGCCGTCGGTACCTGATTCCGGCCCAAGTTCTATTATCCAATCAGATTCAGACAGTATTTGTGTATCATGATCGACAAGTATAACTGAATTTCCGTCCGAGATTAAATCGTGCATAACGTCATTTAACCCCTTTATATTTGCAGGATGCAGTCCGATTGATGGTTCATCCAAAACATAAAGAACTCCGGTTGTTCTGTTTCTGACTGAACGTGCAAGCTGTGTTCTCTGACGTTCGCCGGTTGAAAGAGTTGATGCGGCTCTATCAAGTGATAAATACCCCAAACCCAAATCCATTAAACGCTTTGCGGTTACTTGAAATGATTCACAAATAGCTTCTGCCATTGGCTGCATTTCTTTTGGCAATGATTGCGGTACTCCGTCTACCCACTCGATTAATTCAGAGAGTGTCATTTCGCAGGCTTTATCAAGTGAAAGACCTCTGAGTTTCGGAGCTCTTGCTGCATCAGATAAACGTGTCCCGTGACAAGCGGGACAAATATCTTCTTTCAAAAATTTTTCTACACGTTTCATCCCTTTTTCGTCTTTAACTTTTTTCAAAGCGTTTTCAACGGTATAAACGGCATTATAATAAGTAAAATCAATTTCACTTGCCAGATTAGAATTTTTGGCTTTATAAAAAATATGCTTCTTTTCTGCGGGACCGTGGTATACAATATCTTTTTCTTTGTCGGTCAGTTCTCTAAACGGAATATTTGTTCTGACTCCCATTTCACGGCAAACATCGGTCATCAGTGACCACATAAGAGAGTTCCATGGGGCAACCGCTCCTTCATCTATTGTAAGTGATTCATCGGGTACAAGTGTTGATTCATCTACCGTTCTGATTGTTCCGATTCCTCCGCATTTTTCACAAGCTCCCTGACTGTTAAATGCAAGTTCTTCCGCTCCGGGTGCATAAAAATGTACCCCGCATACAGGACAAACAAGTTCTTTTTCTGCAGCAACAAGGAGTGTCGGCTCCAAATAGTGTCCGTTCGGGCATCTGTGATTAGCAAGTCTTGAATACATCAACCTTAAACTATTCAATAGTTCAGTTCCTGTTCCGAACGTGCTTCTGATACCCGGAACGCCCGGCCGCTGGTGAAGTGCAAGAGATGCCGGTACATACAAAATCTCATCAACTTGAGCTTTGGCGGCTTGTGTCATTCTACGTCTTGTGTATGTTGAAAGAGCTTCCAGATACCGTCTTGAGCCTTCCGCATACAATACCCCGAGAGCAAGCGAGGATTTTCCTGAACCTGAAACTCCGGCAATTCCGACAATTTTATTCAAGGGAATATCCACATCAATATTTTTCAGGTTGTGGACTTTTGCTCCTCTTACAAGTATTTTATTAGGTTGTGTTTCTTTTGTATTCATCTTATAAAAATTATAACATATTATAAAAAAGCTGCCGTATGTTGATATTATCAGGCAGCTTGGGATATTTTCTGAAGTATTTACGTAAGTATTTAGTCAATCAAAATAGTTTTGAGGTAAAATTGTTTTTGTTGTTCGTATGGAGGATTAAAAATTCTTTTTTCAGTATTTAGATTCCGGATTTCCTTCATCTCTTTTCTGTTTAGTGAAAAATCAAAAACGTCAATATTTTCTTTTATATAATCAGGATTTGAAGCACCCGGAATTACTGAAAATCCTTCTTGAATATGCCAGAGGATTATTATTTGTGCAGGAGATTTGCCGTGAACTTTTGCTATTTTATTGATTACAGGGTCACGCAATAATAAACCGTTGCTTTGTCTGCCGCCCAGCGGATACCAGTTTTCCTGCTGAATATTATTTTTCTTTAGTTTTTTCTGCCAGTATTTCCGTTGTGCATAAGGATGGCATTCAAGCTGCATCGTTTGCGGTTTTACTTCAACTGTTTTCATAAATTTGTCAAACAACTCTTCGTCTTTATCAAAGTTTGAAATCCCTATTGCTCTGACTTTACCTGCTTTTTGTGCTTTGACTAAATCTTTCCATGCCCCTTCTACATCTCCGACAGGCTGATGCAGGTAAACCATATCAATATAATCAAGACCGAGCCTTTTTAGCATTCTGTCCAATGATTCTGTAGTTTTCCCTTCTCCATATTCGTTTGGCCAAAGTTTTGATGTAACCCAGATTTCTTTGCGCGGTATACCGCTGTCTTTTATTGCACGGCCGACACTGCGTTCATTACCGTAAACATGAGCAGTATCAATATGGCGATAACCAGATTTTAATGCAGTTAAAACCGCATTGTATGCTTCACCGTTTTTATCGTCAAGCATAAATGTTATTATTTACCCCTGCTCATTTCGTTGAGGTTGTAGTATCAAAATATTCTATTTGTATTTTAATTGAATAATTTATATTTTTATCAACTAAATAATTTTTCCCAAATAAAAAACCTCTTTAAAAGAGGTCTGTGTGTGAAAATTATAGAAGAACTCTGTTTTGAAGATTAAATATCTTCAAAATAGAGGCAGGTGAGTCAGAACGTGTTCTGCGAACCGTATTACCAATAAATAATTTTTCCCTTTCAGGCTTCAAAATAAAAGGCACCTGATGGTGCCGTATGTGTGTGAAAATTATAGGGAAAAATTATATTTTTTGAGTCTTACATAATATACCAATTGAGTCATCCAACACAATTGATAGATATAAAAGAACCTTTCTTAAATTATTTATTGCAAATACAAACTGCCGGATAAACAAAACCCCAAATCTTCCGGCAAAATTATAAAATCCTAAGTTATTAGCTGCATTAGTTAATTACCTTATCCTTATCTAATTCCCATTTCCGATATTTTTATATACGGTAAGAAAAGGTAAAATCTTTAAACAAATATAGTTTTTTTTAACAAAAGTTTACACAACTGATACAATAAACAAATCAAAGGCAGCTTTACCAAATAACAAGCATCCGATAATACTGCTAATAACTGTTGCAAACATAACGGCGCCTGCGGATATATCCTTAGCCATACCGACCATTTTGCTATATTTATTGTGATAAACGGAATCGAGTGCAAATTCTACTGCTGTATTAAGCATTTCAGCGACTATTACATTGGCTATTGCCATTAAAAGGATACAAAATTCAACTGCGGTAAATTGGAATATAAATCCAAATGCAATTACAAGAGAGGCAACAACCAAGTGTATTCTAAGGTTTTTTTCACTTTTAACAACCAGTCTAAAACCTTTTCGGGCATTTTTAAAAGTATTACCAAATCCTTGTGATTTAAATTTTGTCATTCTTTTTCACCTAATGCGTATTCTAATGCTTTTTTTTGAGTTTTTATAACAAAATTATAATCTGGTTCGGTCTGATGGTCAAATCCTAAAAGATGGAGAATACCATGTGAAACAAGAAAATATAATTCATATTCATCTGTAACATTATGTTTTTTTGCTTCATCTTTAACTTTATCAAGCGCAATTATAATTTCGCCAAGATTGATATCATTGTCAAATACAAATTTTGCATCATCGTCTGCAAAAATTGCAAAAGTAATTATATCAGCGGGATAATCTTTGTTTCGATATTCTTTATTAATTTGATGTGTTTTATCGCTTCCGCAAAATAGAATATCAAATGTAATTGTTTCATATTCAAAGCCTTCAAGACAAGAATCCTTAGCGATTGTTTGAAGATAGAAATCAAAGATTTTTCTACCGACTTCAATGACTTTAACTTCATCTATTTCCCAATCAGAATAAATATTTTCGGTAAAGATGTTAATTGTCTTGCTGCTCATTTTTATTTTGTTCCAGTTGTTTAATTTTTGCTTCCAAATCTTTATCAAATGCCGGCGGTACTGCAGCATTTTGGGTCGAATTATCTAATTCATTTATATCCTGATGATATTTAATTCTTTGATGCTGCATTCCTCTTAAGATTCTGTTGAAAGTGGCTGAAATTATTTTCAAATCTTTAAGAGTAATTGGTGCATCTGTTAATTGTCCATCATTTAATCTTTCTTTAATGATTTTTCCAATAATTTCTTCTATTTCTTCATTTGTAGGATTCTTTAAAGAACGAACAGCGGATTCTACTGCATCTGCAATCATTAGAATTGCGGTTTCTTTCATGTTCGGTTTAGGGCCGGTATATCTAAATTGTTCTTCTTTTACATTTTCAATACCTTCTTCTGCAATAGCCTGGTTATAAAAATAGCTGGCAAGTCCTTCACCATGATGCTGTAATATAAAATTAGATATTACTGCAGGCAGATGATATTCTTTTGCAAGTTCTACCCCATCTTTAGGGTGAGAAGTTATAACCATTTTACTCAATCTTGGATTAAGTTTTGTATGAGGATTTTCTATTCCAAAATATGATTGGTTTTCGACAAAGAATAATGGGCGTTTTAACTTCCCGATATCGTGATAGAAAGCACCGACTCTTGCAAGTATCGGATTAGCTCCGATTGCTTCTGCTGCGGCTTCTGCAAGATTTGATACCATCAAGCTATGGTGATAAGTTCCCGGGGCTTCGAATTGCAAGCGCTTTAACAGCGGCTGGTTATGGTCTGCAAGCTCTGCAAGGCCATACGGAGTAATAATCCCAAATGTGCTTTCTAATATAGGGAGGGTTCCTAATGCAATAATACCACTTAAAATACCGTTTAAAAATATCAAGAAAATTTCTCTTAGAATAAATGCATTATCAATATCAATCAAGAATTTTTCTAAGAAATATATACTTGCAACGATTAATACGCCGGCAATAGATATTTTTAAACCTGTTAAAATCAAATCAAAACGGCGTGAAAATTTGAGTTTTGAAATTGTAATCATTGCGAATGTGTTTAACAATAGGAAAGTTGCAACAAACTCAATTGAATAATGTAAACCTATCATAAGAACACTTAATAACAATGTAGCCGCAAAAAATGCAATTCTTGCGTTTGTAAATATAGAAAGAATAATAATAAATGCCGGCAATGGTAATATGTTAGGTGAAAAACCGGTCGGCATAGCAACTGCAATAAGTGCAATTATGAGTGACAGGAATCCGGTAATTGTTAAGTGGTGCGGTTCAAAAAATACCCGCTCAAAATTCTTTTCATATTGTATAAATATAAACGTAGAAAAAGCAACTATAATAAATACGCCGAGAATCCCGAAATAATTTATTTCTAAAACATTGTATCCGGCTTCACGCAAAGCATCTTTTTTTAGTTTTGTAACAGGCTCTCCTTCAAATACAATTTTGTCCCCTTTGTGAAATACAACTTCATAAGGCTTCACTGCATTTTGTGCATTTTTACGTGAAATTTCTGTTGCTAATTCATCAACAACAAGATTCGGAGTAATAATTTCTTTTAATAATGCTGTAACAACTGTTGCTTGATTTCGTGGAGTTGTTGCCGGAATACTTCTAAGTATAATTTTATCAACATCGTTATTTTCATATTCGCTTTCTGTTATACCGCGATTTAGAACTGATGTCAGCGTTATTTTGGCTTTATCAAATATTTTTTGGAGATTTGTATCTGAAACATTTAAAAGATAATTAGAAAGATAATCTTTCTTATACTGTGCGGAAATATCAAATAACAAGCCTAATTCAGTACGTTTTACACTATTATCTACATTTTTACGGCGGATTTGAACTATAGAATTTTCCAGAGTTTCAAGATTAACCTTAATAAATTCATCTTCCGCAGGGATTAAAACCGGTTCAACATTCATTGCAACATCTTTTTTATGCTGCTCTGTTCGTTTCGTATCAATAACGGTTATTGTTTTGTCTGCAATAATATCTCTTTTGCTGATACCGTTTTCTATAATCCTCTGAAAGAAAAAATTCTGTGATGAAATTAGTAAAGTCATTAATAAACAAAATAAAAGAAACATTAAAATATCAGCAATAGATGCTTCTTTTATTTGATCATATAAATCATTTATTATTTGAGTCATAATTAAAGTCAACCTCTTCTATATTATTTCGTTTTACTATAAACCCGCATTTTATACAAGCCAGAGTTTCACCGGTACTATCTACCGGCATGAATTCGTGCTCACAGCGTTCATATTCAATCGGTTCCTCAGGTCTGTTAAGCGGGTCATAGTTGAATTCTTCAGGCTCTTCCGCTTCTTTATGAAAGAGTTTCCATATACATTCAAAAATATACATTTTAAAGCGAGAAACTTTCCGGCAGAAGATAAGAAAGTTTTGTAATCTTCAGTTTGCCTTTTTCTTCTGTAATAACATCTATATCACCGTTTCGGAATTCACTCAAAACCTGTCTGCATGCTCCGCAAGGGTAACAGTTATCCGTATTTGGGGAATATATTGCAACAGCATTAATTTGAGTCTCACCATTAACAATAGCGGCGCCTACAGCACATCTTTCAGCACAGATAGCAAGTCCATAACTGGAATTTTCAAAATTACATCCTTTGAATGTTTTACCAGTGGATGTTAAAACGCAGGCTCCAACTTTAAAATTTGAATATTTACAATATGCATTTTTAGATGCATCTTTTGCCATTTGCATTAATTCATTATAATCAAACATATAAACCACCTTGATTTTATCTATTTGACAGGGTAACAGAAAGTCCGTCCATGATATTTCTAAAATCGGCTTCCGGAAGTGTAGACATTGCTTTCATTGCAAAGCCGAGACTATCAGGTTTATCATACCAGCGTCTTCCGTTAGATGATTGATACAGACCAATGACTCTATCAATACCTAAACTTAATGGAGGTTCTTTGGTTTCATCTTCATAATCATCTCGATGAAAATCTTTTATTTCTTTAATAATTGAAATTAAAGATTCAGAAAGAGCTTCTTTCTCTTCGTCTGATAATTTTTCTAACAAAGCAAGCGTTTTAGTTGTTTCGAAATGTGAATCATACCAGCGTCTGTCTTTTGTTTGCATATATAACCCCTCCGATTGGAGAATTCTACACTCTTACACATACAATTATATAGTTTTTTATACTTTTGGTCAATCTTTTCTATTTTCTGATATAATATAAATATGTAGGGGGAGTTGTATACTTTCAATGAAAAAAGTTTTTATAATTATTTGTCTACTATTAACAATGCTTTTTCAAGCCGCTTTTGCGGATGAAACCTTTAAAATTAAAGGTGTAAGTATAGATACTTCATCTGCCGCTATATTTGTAAATACAATTGGCACTTATCAGGCAAGTATTACGAATGGTATAAAACTTATTAAACTTCCTAATGAACATAAAATTTATTTTGATATCAATTCTGCCGTTTTAATATCCAAAAAACAAGATTTATTTTTTAGTTCCGGAAATATTCAAGAAATAAAAATAAGCCAGTTTACAACAAATCCAAATGTCGTAAGAATTGTTATAAACTTTGATGAAAAATTTAACCTTGATAATTTAAAGATAGGCAATATAAATAACCATTTGGTTATAATGACACAAGAACTTAAAAATTCTTACGCTCAATTTTATCAAAATACCTATAGAGATAAAGAAAAAACTGCGGAAGATTACTACAATTCTATGGTTATACAAACTCAATCCTCTAATCCTAAATCTGCGGTGTTAAATTCTAATATGAAACATTCTTCAAAAGAACTTGCGCAGATACAACAAGCATTCGGAGAATCTACTGCCGAAAATTATAAAGAACTTGTGACAAGTTCTCTTAATAATAAAATTACATTAAGGAGCAGATACTATATTAATTCTGTTACACAAAAGAATAATGGATTTTTAATCAGCGGGTACGGTGCTCCAACAATTCAAAAACCGTTTATTTTAGCAAATCCGACACGTATGGTTATAGATATTGCAAACAGCAATTTTAATCAAGCATATAATAATAAAGAAATCCCTCTAAATCCTAATAATCTGGCGGGAGATAAAATTAAAATAGGCAGATTCGACAAAAATGTTACAAGAATTGTTATCACATCTGAAAATGCAAAGCAGTACCTGCCGGTATTTTCTTCTGATAACCAATCAATTTTATTAATAAATCCTGCACAATTATCAACAGGAGCAATTGTTAATAATAGATGTAATATCACTAAATATAAATATCAAAAAAATATATCAACGGATGATTTAACCTTAACATTTGATGCTCCGGTTGTCTGGGGAATTAAGCGTAATACAGATAATCTGTATGTATATTTCTTTAATGCTGTTCAGTATAATGAAACAGTATTCAAAAAAACGGTTGAAACTACTCCGTTTTATGAAACAGAACTCGGACTTCTTAAAAATATCGGTATAAGATTGACTTTGCCTATAAATAATAACAACGATATAAATACATATATAGGCGCAGACGGCAAAAATTTTAGAATAAGAGCAACGAACCTAAAAGCTCCAAAACCTAAAAAAGAACAGGCTGTATCAGTTACAAATAAAGTCGTTGTACTTGACCCCGGACATGGTGGAACAGATTATGGTGCTATCAGAAATGGAATAAACGAAAAAGAAATAAATCTCGATGTTGCAAAAAGAGTACAAAGTATTCTTGAAAGAAAAGGATATAAAGTTTATATGACACGTACTAATGATACTTACGTATCTCTTGATGATAGATGTAAATATTCAGCATCAGTACATCCTTCATTATTTGTCAGTATTCACGTAAATTCCTGTGCCGGTACAGAGCCAAAAGGTATTGAAACTCATTATTATCACGATAATAGTATAGAACTTGCGAATACAATTCATTCCAAAATGACACACGCAATAAAAACTACAAACCGCGGGTTGTTTAAGTCTAAATTTTATGTTATAAACCATACTACAGTCCCTGCAGTGCTGTTAGAAATTGGTTTTATTTCTAACGATGGAGAAAGAGCAGAACTTGTGACCTCAAGACGTCAGCAAGCAACCGCACAAGCAATAGCGGAGGGTATAATTGAATATTTTGAACACCACAAATAACAACCCTATAGCCTTCTTTGATTCCGGAGTAGGCGGATTAACCGTGTATTCAAAATTTCGAAAAAAACTTTCTAACGAAAATTGTTTATATTTTGGGGATACAAAACATCTCCCGTATGGAAACAAAACAAAAGAAGAATTAATTTCATATGCAAAATTTATACTTGATTTCTTTAAAGAAAAACAGGTAAAAGCTGTAGTTATTGCTTGCAATACTTCATCTTCTGCAGCTTATGACAGTATAAAGGATTCTTACGATTTTAAAATTTATCCGATAATTCAATCCTGCGCAAAAATTTTATCAGAACTCCCGATTAATCGGTTGGGTATTTTTGCGACACAGGCAACTATAAAATCAGGAGTTTATGAATCAGAAATAAAAAAATATAATCCAAACATGGTGATTTATCCGCAAAGCTGCCACAATTGGGTTAATATTGTCGAATCCAAAGCACAGGACAGCAAAGAAAATATAAAAATAGTTAAAGATGATTTAGATAAAATGCTTAAAAATAATCCGGATAAAATGGTTCTCGGGTGTACTCATTATCCTTATCTTTTAGATGTTTTATCAAAATTCTGTCCAAAAGATAAATTTATTGATCCTGCAGAATACTTTGTTGATTATATAATCGAGGATTTAACAAATTTGAATCTTCTAAATACCGAAAATCACATAGGGTATGAAAAAATGTATGTGAGTGCGAATCCGGAACAATTTAAACTTGCAGCCGAAATGTTTTATCATGTTAAAAGTGAAGTAGAAGTCATAAATTAATTTTTGTTTAAGCATGTACAAACAAAAAACAGGATAATTAAAAAATTATCCTGTTTTTTAAACTTTTTTAAATCAATTAAACAGCTTTTTGAACTTTTCCGGCTTTTAAGCAAGAAGTACAAACTGTAATTTTTTTAGTTCCGCCATTAGTTGCAACTTTAACAGTTTGCAAGTTAGGTGTTTGACGGTGTACAATTTGCTTATGAGAAAATGTTAATTTTGCTGCTTTAAGTGGTGCTTTTCCACAAATTTCACATTGTTTTGCCATAATAAATCTTCCTTATTTCCTAGTGTATTATTAAAATACCCTAAAGATATCTATTTTACAAGTGTTTTTAAAAGTTTTGTTAAAAATAATTAATTTTCAACATACTCTTTCAAGCGTTTGCTGCGATTTGGGTGACGTAATTTTCTTAAAGCTTTAGCTTCAATCTGTCTGATACGTTCTCTTGTAACACCAAAAAGTTGTCCGACTTCTTCTAATGTTCTTTGGCGCCCGTCATCCATACCAAAACGTAATCTTAAAACATCACGTTCACGAGGAGAAAGTGTGCAAAGAACTTCAGCCAGGTCTTCTCTTAATAATTCTGATGCTACTGTTTTGATTGGAGCGTCTGCTTCTTTATCTTCAATAAAATCACCTAATCTTGAATCTTCTTCTTTACCGATTGGAGTTTCGAGAGATAAAGGTTCTTGCGCAATTTTAACAATTTCTCTTAATTTAGAAATTGAAACGCCCATTTCAGTGGCTAATTCTTCTTCGGTTGGTTTTCTTGAAAGTTCTTGTGCTAATCTTCTTGTAACTTTCTTTAATTTGTTAATAGTTTCAACCATGTGAACAGGAATACGAATAGTTCTTGCCTGGTCTGCAATTGCTCTTGTAATAGCCTGTCTAATCCACCATGTTGCATAAGTTGAGAATTTGAATCCTCTTTCGTGGTCAAATTTTTCAGCGGCACGAATAAGACCTAAATTCCCTTCTTGAATAAGGTCTAAGAATAACATTCCTCTACCTACATATTTTTTCGCAATACTTACAACAAGTCTTAAGTTTGCTTGAACCAATTTTCTTTTTGCGATAGCACCCGGAGTTCCACCCTGGATAATTTTGCGTGCCAATTCAATTTCTTCATTTGTTGTTAATAATTTAATTCTGCCGATTTCTCTTAAATATAATCTGACAGGATCTTCAACCGCAACCCCTTTCGGAACATCTAACGCTGATTCTGCTTCTACAATTGATGAATCATCTGACATATAAATATCAGAAGATTTGTGTTCCATTTTTGTTGTTATAATATCTTCTATATTGTCGGTTGCAATATCTTCTGTAATATAGTTGTCGTCAAGAGCTTTATCTGTTTCAAAATCTAAAACGTCAAGACTATCATCAGGATCTACTACACTAACAATTGATGAATTTGGTTCTCTTTTTTGGTTCATTGATTATCTCCAGTTCTTAACTTAATCTTATCTCTAAGCTGCATTTGTAATTTCAACGCTTCTACATCATCATTATTTACTGAGTTGTATAACTTTTTCATTTCTTCTGCAGATTCCGCATCTTTAATCTGTTTGATTTTTTTTATTATTTCTTGAATAGTTTTTTCCAAACTATCAGCCGGTAAACCTTTGTATGCTTCTGCAAGATATATTAAATCAGTTATTATTTTATTTGTTTCTTCGTCCTCAATAAACTCTGTATATAATTGTTCAACTAATTCCCTGACATTATTTACGATACATAAAATTTTGTCAATTGTAGTTTTTACAATTATTAACTTTTCATCTGAGAATATGTCTGGGGGCACCATTTCACTTATTTGTTTTAGTGATAAGGGGTTTCCGTCTATAAGAAAAACGCTCAATAAATTTTTTTGTGCATTTATACTTATTTGTGAAGATTTTGTTACATTTGTCTGTATAACTGTCGGTACAACAGGTATAGAATCTTCAACGGCAAATTTTTTCAATTCTTTGAGTAAAATTGATTCACTTACATCAAGTGTACTAGATACAATTTTGACATATTCTCCTTGTATTATTTTATTATTAATTTCTGCTAAAATCGGTAAAACTTCTCCTACAAGATGCGATTTTTCCTGCGGTGTTTTCATATCATGCTTTTGTTTAAGTATTGTATTCAATTGAAAATCCAATAGTAACGGAGCGTTTTTAATATACTTTTTGTATTCTTCTGCTCCGACAGAGCGGATAAATTCATCGGGGTCCTTACCTTCCGGTGGTGAGATTACTCTAATTTCACAAGAATATTTATCATCACTTGTTTCAAGATGACTTTCGTCAAATTGTTTTATATTTCCTAAAGATTTAAACGTTTCTTTTATTATTTCTCCGCCTCTGTTAGTAGCTTTAATTCCTGCAGAATCTGTATCAAAAGATAAATAAATTCTTCTTGATTTAGTGTATCTTGATAATAGTTTTACATGTTCTGATGTAAATGCAGTACCGCATGATGCTACACAGTTTTTAATGCCATGTGCCTGAGTTGAGATTACATCAAAATATCCTTCCATAATAATAACGGCATCTTCTTCCTGTATGGTATCTTTTGCTGTATAAAGCCCGTATAAAAGTTTACTTTTATTATATATAAGAGAATCTGATGAATTCAGATATTTGGGGTTTTGCCCTTCATCAACTGCACGAGCCCCAAAAGCTACATATTCTCCATTTTCATTTTGAATCGGTATTATTATTCTATTTCTGAATCGGTCTATCCACCCGCCTTTATTGCTTTTTAGGATAAGCCCCGCTTTTTCCAAAACATCATCAGGGAATTTAGATTTTAAACTGTCATACAAATCGTGATAATGGTTTGGCGCCCACCCAAGTGAAAATGTTTTTATAATATTTTCATCAATATCACGGGAGGTTAAATATCTCATTGCTTTTGAAGCATCTTCATCTGTTTTTAACTTCTCTTGATAAAATTTTGCAGCTTCTTTGCAGGCTTTTTTCATATCATCTTTTAGAGTTTTTGCTTCGGGATTAGAGTGATAATTTTTAGGCATTTCTATTCCGAATTGCTCTGCAAGTTCCGCAATAACCTCTCTAAATTCTTTATTTTCAGTTTTTACAATAAAAGTTAAAGCATCTCCGCCTGCGCCGCAGCTAAAACACTTATATATGCCTTTCGATGGACTTACACTCAGTGACGGCTTTTTATCGTTATGAAAAGGGCATAGCCCCCAGTAGTTGGCTCCTGATTTTTTCAGGACAACTTTTCTTGAGACTACATCAACGATATCCAACCTATCCTTAATCTGTGATATTACTTCTTCATAAGAATTTGCCATATTAATATGGTAACACTAACAAAATACAAGGTAAAATTTTTTCATCTATGAAGTGTATATATTTTTAGAATAAATATATTTATTTAATCAACGCCTGAACAGGTTTGAAATATGGATTTTTTGAAGTTTTTAAAAGCTCAAATAATAATATTTCAACATTAGAAATAACTGCCCCATGCTCTTTCATCAATTGTATACCGGTTTTGAAACAATCTGTCGAACGGCTTGCACATGCATCTTTAGCAATTAGAACATTGTAGCCTTCTTTTAATAAATCAAGCGCAGTTTGATAAACGCAAATATGTGTTTCAATCCCCCCGAGTATAATATTTTGCTTACCGAGAGTTTTTATTTTTTCAGTAAACTCCGGAGTCTGCATAGCAGAAAAAGATGTTTTTTCGATAATTGGAGTATTTTCATTCATAACAGATGTTATATCCATAATTGTTTTACCTAAGCCTTGAGGATATTGTTCTGTAATAATTGCCGGTATATTCATAATTGCCGCAGCGTTAATCAGCCGAGTGGTTGCTTTGACCACCGGTTCTTGTTTATTAAGCATATTTACAAGTCGTTCTTGTATGTCTATAAGAACAACGGCAGTATCTTCTATATTTATCATGTAATTCTCCATTTAACCTAATTCATTAAATAACATTTTTGAACGATATAAAATCTCATCACGAACAGCAGTAACATCTTCTATCTGTAAGTTAATCATTCTTGCTAATTCTTTGTCATACCAATCTTCTTCGAAATTTTCCTGAACAATTGTATCAACAATATTAACAATAGAAGGTCCTAAATATTCCTTTGCTTTTAACGGCAAGTGGTGATATCTTATAGCATCTTTGATAATTTCCGGTAATTGCCATCTTACAGCTAGAAATGAACCTGTTGATGCGTGATCTGTATCAAATTTAGCTCTTTCATCTTCAATTCTTACACTAGGCGGTAAAGTTGATGCCAAAAAACCCTGATAGCGTTCTGAGTCAATAAGGTTGAGAACAACTTTTCCAATATCGTGCATAAACCCGATAACAAAAGCATCGTCCGGATTCATCAATTTATATTTTTCTGCAATATATTCACAGCCGACAGCCGCATTTATTGAATGCTCCCATAAGCCTTTTGCACCCTGAAAAGATAGCAAAGGACTCATTGCTACTGTAACAATAATATTTTTAGTTTTTTGTAACCCTAATAATGAGATTGCCATATTAACAGATGTAATTTGTTTACCAAAACCATAGTACGCAGAATTAATCAACGAAAGAATTTTCGTACAAAGTGCCTGGTCGCATTTTATAACTGCAGCCAACTCCGGAGCTCCGGCGGTTTCAGAATGCATAAGTTTTAAAACTTTTACAATTACGTTTGGCATTGCCGGAATATCTTTTAATTTATTTATTAATTCTATTGTCTTATCATTATCATCCATATTTTATACCTGTAAATGTTTCTTGATAGATATAAAGCTGCCTCCGGCACCAAATGATATACCTACCAACAATAATGTAACTACAACAAACAATTCTGCAAATGGAGGTGAAGGTACTAATGCAAATTTATGTAAGGTTTGAAGTGCATTTTGAACAAAATTGACAGGGAAAATTGCTACAACTGCCCCGGCAAATCCATAAAATGCACCTTGCATAACAAGCGGAATTTTAATATACCAGTTACTTACTCCCATTAAACGCATAATTTCTATTTCTTCTTTTCTTGATTGAATAACCAGCTGTATAGTATTATTTATAATCATTATCGTCAATATTGCAACAATTATTGTAACAAATGCGGTTGCTGTATTAACCACATGAGTTATTAGTTGTATTTTTCTTGCTAAATCTTCTGCATATCCGGTATCTTCAACTTCTGAAACTGTCTTGATTTGAGTCAAAACAGATGAAGTATTTGCAGGTTTGTCCACTTTAACATGTAAAGTATCCGGAAGCGGATTTGATATATTTGGCAAATCTATCTCTTTTCTTAAACTCTTCCAGGAAACTTCTTTTGGAATAATTTTTACTTTTGAAACATGTTTAAACTTAACAATCTTATCCGCAACTAATGACGGATTGGTATCAGATTTTAAATAAACAGATATTTCCAAAACATTACCCAGTTCATGAGCAAATTGTGACATCGATATTGTAGTTCTGAATAATGCTCCAAAAATTGTAAGAATTGCAGCCATTGTTGTAATAATAACAAGGTTCATTATACCGGTTCTTTTTATATCGTTAAAAGCTTCCATTGTTATACGATAAGCAATACGCAAATCACATAACCAATCTTTCGGTATATGTTGTTTAACTTGTTTTTTTATTCTTTGTCTGCTGCTACTCATAAGTACCTGCCTGTACGTCACGTATAATTTCACCGTTATCCAGTGTTAATACTCTTTTTCTGAAATAATCAACCATTGTTCTGTCGTGGGTTGAAACAATTACAGTAATACCTCTTTGATTAATTTGATCAAGGATTTGCATTACTTCCATAGAATTTTTTGGATCAAGATTTCCTGTAGGTTCATCCGCAATCAACAGCGGCGGGCCGTTAACTATTGCTCTTGCAATACTAACTCTCTGCTGTTCACCGCCTGAAAGTTCATTGATATTAGATTTCATCTTATCTAGAAGTCCTACAACTTTCAAAGCTCCCATTACTCTCATACTGATTTCTTTTGTACTCATACCTAATGTGCGGATAACGTATGCAATATTGTCATATACTGACATATTAGGTAAAAGTTTATAATCCTGAAAAACTATTCCCATGCAGCGTCTTAAGTTTGGAACTTTTTGTGACGGAAGATTGGCAATATTTATCCCTCCGATTAATACAGTACCGCTTGTTGGAACTTCTTCCTTGTATAAAAGTTTCATTAAAGTTGATTTTCCGGCACCGGATGCTCCTGTTACAAATACAAATTCTCCTGACATAATATCAAGATTAATATTTTTTAGTGCATAATTATTTTTGTATTTTTTAGTTACTGCCCTTAATTGAATCATTTTTTATCTCTATTATCTTTTCTACCAACTTATTTGAACTTAATCCATAGAAATCAAGAAGTTCATTTGATGTTCCGCTTTGTCCAAATGAATCATCAACTCCCAATCTAACAACTTTGCAAGGCATTTTTTCGGATAATTGTTCACAAATTATACTTCCGATACCGCCTCTTATTGAGTGGTTTTCAACCGTTACAACGAGTTTTGTTTTTGCTGCAGATTTCATTACCGTTTCAATGTCAAACGGTTTTACAACAGGTGTGTTGATAATTTCAACGTCAATACCTCTTTTTTCAAGTTCTCCTGCTGCTTCAACAATTTCTTGGAGCATTTCTCCGTTCGTAACGATTGTTAAATCTTTTCCGTCTTTCAAAACTTGAGCTTTGTATAAATCAAATTTATAATTTTCATCAAATACATCCGGCAGGTTTGTTCTAGGAATTCTTATATACATTGGTCCGTCAAATTCTGCCGCAAATTTGATAACCGCATTAATTTCATGTCTGTCAGACGGAACAATAACCGTCATTCCAGGTAGATTGGACATCAAAGCAACATCTTCCAATGCTTGATGTGTTGCACCGTCTTCTCCAACGGTTAAACCACCGTGAGTCCCGATTAATTTTACATTGAATCCGGAATAACATATTGTATTTCTAATCTGGTCATAGCAGCGCCCTGTAATAAACACTGCGAAAGCAGCAGCAAAAGGTACTTTCCCAACTGACGCAAGCCCTGCGGCTGTAGTTGCCAAATCTTGTTCTGCAATCCCTATGTTAAAAAACCTGTCCGGAAATTCTTTTGCAAAAATTGCTGTTTGAGTAGAACATGACAAATCCGCATCTAAAACTACTACATTATTGTTATTTTTTCCGACTTCAACCAGAGCCTTTCCTAAAGCTTCTCTGACTGATTTTTTGTTAGTTCTGTCAATGGTTAACATAAAAACTGCTCCTGCTATTTTAAAATTTTACCACAAAAATTAATTATAGTAAAAATATGTTAAGAAATCCCTGCTGATAGCCTTATAAAAAATAAAAAACCGTCTTTGAGGACGGTTGTGTAATTATTATAGGGAAAAATTATAGAAAAACTTTATTTAATAACGTTATGAGAACAATTTATACGTTCTGTCTACGTTATCTTTTGCGACTGATTTAAGCGTATCTATTTCTGTTTTAATTGCATTACGTTCTGATTCTAATGCTGCTAAATCTGTATCAAATTTTTTATCTTTGTTATTGATTTTTCTCATATCAGCTTCGTATTTTGCTTCAGCTTTTTTGAGTTCTGTTTCATCGGATACTTCTTGAAAATCAGTGTTTGTTGCAACATTTGTTTCTTCGTAAAGTGTATTTCCAAACTCGTCAGTTATCGCATTTCCGTTATCATCTTCTAAAACTTTTTGGAAAACAATATATCCTTCCCGGACAAAGTTAGAAAATACTTTATTTGAATTTTCTATATTTTGGTTTGGAAAACCTAACGCAGCGGAAATAGCACCAATATCACCCGGAGCAATTCCATCTTCCCATTCTCCGGTTTTTGTATTGCATACTTTTAATGTATATTTAGTATTAATCCCAGTAAAATTGATATCTTCATATATAATGCTGCCATCAGTGTGAATATCCTTTTGTTGAATTTTTGTAGAATTCAAAGCTTCTTCATATTCAGCATAAACAGTATCGGATTCGTTTGCCATTTGGAGTTTTTGGGCTTCAAGGTTTTGAGCCTTATACTCAATGTCATGCATACGAGCAGTTAAATTTAATAGTCTGGCTTGTGATGCGGATAAACCCATTAATTAACTCCTTTTTCCATTACAAGTTCTATAACGGCATATTTTGTACAATCTTTAATAAATTATTAGTATTGTTACATTTCGTTACATCCCATTTATGATATAATTGGCTTATGGATAGAAAACCAATAGTTGCAATAGTAGGCAGGCCGAATGTTGGAAAATCAACATTTGTAAATCGTCTTGTCGGAAACAGGAAATCAATCGTTGATGATTTGCCCGGAGTTACTCGTGACAGGATTTATTTTGATGTTGAATGGTTGAATAAACAGTTTACAGTTATTGACACGGGCGGAATTATTCCCGGAGATGACGATGATATAATGGTTTCAATTTATGACCAGGCACAAATTGCCTGTAATGAAGCTGACAGAATAATCTTTATCGTAGACGGAAAAGACGGAATCAACCCTATTGATTATGATATTGCAAATATTTTAAGACAATCCGGCAAACCTGTGTTTCTTGCGGTAAATAAAATTGATTCTCATAATGCTGCATTAATGACTGCAGATTTTTACGCATTATCTCTCGGTGAACCAATTGCAATCTCGGCATTACATGGCTCCGGCGGGGTCGGCGATTTATTAGAGATGGTAACGGAAGGTTTTTCTACTGACGAAGATATAAAGCAAGATGATAAAACTATCAAAATAGCAATTGTAGGCCGTCCAAATGCCGGAAAATCTTCAATTGTAAACTCTTTATTAGGAGAAAAAAGGGTTATAGTCTCAGATGTATCTGGTACAACCCGTGACAGTATTGACAGCTGTTTAACTTATGAAAATCAAGAATATATAATAATTGATACGGCCGGTATTCGTAAAAAGGCAAAAGTTACTTACGGTGTTGAAAAATTTGCTGTTGACAGAGCAATAAAATCCATAAGAGAATGTGATGTTGCCTTACTTGTAATTGATGCAACAGAAGGAATTTCTGATCAAGACAAAAAAATCGCATCAATTATTACGGAAGCCGGTAAAGGAATGATTATTGCAATCAATAAATGGGATTTGATTGAAAATAAAAAATCCAATACAATAAATAAATTTGAAAAAGAACTGGCAAACGAAATCCCGTTTCTTGATTATGTCCCGAAACTTTATATCAGTGCATTGACTCACCAGCGTTTAAACCAAATTTTTACCAAGACAAATGAAGTTTATGAGCAATCAACCAAAAGAGTAGCAACAGGGTTGCTTAACAAAGTAATTAATGAGGCTTATGTTATGAACCCGCCGCAAACAGTAAAGAATAAAAGACTTAGAATTTTATACACAACTCAGGTTGGTGTGCAGCCGCCGACGTTTGTTTTGTTTGCAAACAATGCAACATTGATGAAGGACCATTATAAACGTTATATCGAAAATAAACTCAGGGAAGCATTTGGATTTTTGGGTACACCGATAAGGATTTCATTGAGAGAACGCTCAAATAAAGATAAAAAATAAAAGAATCTGTTTAAACTAAAGAATGCTTATTAATAGGGAATAGGACTTTACGCAATTGAGAATCTTCGTGCTTTACCCTCTGAATGACCGGTTTCCGTAGTTCTAAATGAATGTGAAATTCTTCTATTTACGTCTCAGTAGTAGGGTAGACTTTAGTCTACCGTTAACGAATTTAGGTGTAGGTTGCGGTAAATTAAAATTTACCACAACCTACAGACTTATTATAATTATTTGTCAACCTGAATTTATTTCAGGTTCTTACTAGTGTTGTACACCCAAAAAACAATGTTAATAAGTTTGTAGAAAATTTTTGTTGCCATTTCACCCTATTTACCTCATTAATTAATATAAAAAACGAGAGCGGTGATTCTACCGCTCTCGTTTTGAATAATTTATTCAACTGTTAATTTTTTTCTATTATCTTTTTCCCTTATTAATTTTGGTGCAACAATTTTCAAAACCCCGTGTTCCAATTTAGCTTTTGTATTATCGATATCAATTTCTTGAGGGAAGTATACAGTTCTTGAAAATTCTCCATAGCTGAATTCTGATTTTTTGTAGCCTTTTTCTTCCTCTTCTTTTTCTTCCTCTTTCTTGGCATTGATTGTAATATAATTATTTTCAAGATCAATATCTAAATCTTCTTTTTTTACGCCTGGTAATTCAGCTTTGACAGTGTATTCTTTATCCTTTTCTTTGAGTTCAACCGGCATCGCAAGTTTGTCTTCGTCAGGGAAACTGTAATCCGGGAATAAGCCGTCCATGTTTCTACTTAGTATTGAACTTATTTCATCGTTAACGGATTTTATAAATCTGTCCGGTGTTTTTCTAATTAAAAATTTCATAATAAACTCCTTTCAAATTTAATTATCTTATTACCTCTTACATTGTTATTATGACACTGTTTTCTTGAGATATTAAAAAAATTAACCAAGAATTAACATTCCTGGCTAATTATTAATAAAATATTAAACAAATTCTGTTTACCTCTATTTACCTTTATTTACTCCTACCCCTCTAATGATTGATATCCGGATTTGTGGGTTTTAAGGGTAACTCCGCGTTTTGATGATTGAATAAATTCAATCATTTCATTTACAATTTGATTTTCAGGCAGTTCTTTTCTGATTTTTTCGATTGCTTGCGAAGTGTTTAAATCTTCTGCGATAAGAAGCTTGAATGCTTCGTTTGCAACGGTTCTTTCTTCTTGCGGAATTCCACGTCGTTTCATTGCAACAACGTTTAATCCTCTTGGAACCGGAGGTCTGCCTTCTCCTTTAGAATATGGAAGAATATCCTGACGAGCAGCAGAAAAACCGCTTATAATAGCCATTTTACCGATTCTGATATTTTGGTGGAATACACTCATCCCGCCGACAAATGCACCGAATCCGACATGAACATGCCCGCCTAAAGTAACAAGGTTAGCTAATATAACTTCATCTTCTAAAACGCAGTTATGTGCAACGTGAGAGCCAACCATTAATAAACATTTTTTACCGACACGAGTTGTAAAATCCCCGCAGGCAGCACCACGGTGCACCGTAACATTTTCTTTTATGATAGTACCGTCACCAATGATAACTTTTGTTTCTTCTCCTTTGTATCCCAAATCTTGCGGTTCTGAACCGATTGTTGCAAAAGGAGAAATTGTACATCCTTCTCCGATTTCTGCATATTCGATATACGCATTTGCAATAACTCTGGTCTTAGAACCGATTTTAACATTTTTCCCTATAACAACGTTAGGACCGATGATTGCATCTTCTGCAATTTGTGCGGAAGGATCAATTATTGCGGTTTTATCTATCATAAATCTCTCTCCATATTTGTATTCTAAACATTATAAGTATAATACAAATACCGAAAAATACTGATTTATTTACATTATTTTAATATGAACTAGTCTTTTATCATCATTTCTTCATCTGTCAAATCTTCACCTGTTAATTTAAAATGAAAATTTCGAATTTTTTGTTTGTATTCTTCAACCGGCAGATTTAATTTTTCGGCAAAATATTTCAACATTATATTATACCTGATACCTAATGCATAATCGGATATATCTTCACGCTGTTGTTTTTCAAAAGTATCATTTATTTGTTTTACAGTATTATACTGACGTTGGTATAATGCTTTAGGTACAGGAATTTTATTATCTCTAAACTGATTTATTTGTTTTTGTACCATACTATATTCTTCGTATAAATTCATTATTATTTCTCCTAATTATATTATTTGTGCAATCATGATATTATTAAATTGTTTCAAAAATTCTTCCATTGGAACTTTTATTTCAACACCGCTGTGCCAAGGGTTGGATATTAATACAGAATTTGTTCCTTTATCATATCCTTTTATAGAATAAGCGTGTGTCTGTGCCAAATCATAATCATGATTTAAATATTTATCATGACCTTGTCCGTTTATATCTCTTGTTCCACCATATATAAACACATCATCTCTGCCTGCTAGTGATTTAATTTTTTCTTCCATTTTATTTTTATCCATAATTATAATTGCTTTATCTCCGGTTAGTCCATCTAATGCTTCATCTCCGTATCCATACTCGTTAGCTAGCATTATTTGAGTCTCACCAGGTTTCCATTCTGTGGCAATTCTTCCACTGTTTTTGCAATAGCCTTGTTCTATAATAGCAAGACCGTTTCTGTCAAGCAGATGATTCCCATGTCTTGTAAATCGTTCAAAATATGTCTTTTTCCCCTTACCGTTATGAGTTGTTGTATAATAAACTTTTTTACCGTTTTGGTATTCTTCACCTATCATTTGATAAATTTTGGCTCTTCCTTTTTTAGAATTTGCAAGGAGATTTATAGATGTATCTAAATAGCATGTTCCAACTCCACCTTGGTGTATTGAGAACCTTTGTACAGGAGGGAAAAGTTCTCGGAAACTATCTTCTTTAAGAGCTAATTGAACCATTTTTTCTCCGTCATTTACAAACATAGTTCCGTTTATGCTTGCAACGTCACCTGTTTGAGTTGATTGAAACATTTTGTCGAGCGGAGTATTTTTATCAAATTTTTGTATATAATCTTTTCCATGAATCAAGTTTTCAACATCATCCAAAACATTATCTACGGCTGAAACTTTTACGTTTGTACCTTTAAAATCTGTATAACCAAATTCTATTGCATCCGCTATTTCTTTGTTATTAACATCCCAGGAATATCCTGTTTCGATTATTAAATTTTTGCCATGAACTTCTCTTAGTTTTGCAAGTTCTTGTTTTGATTTATCAAGAAATTTATCAATATTTTTCGGGTTTGATATTAAATCAATAACATTTGTATTGTTTCTGTTAAATGTCATTAATAGTGATAAATCTTTAGATGTTATATCTTTTGTTCTAAAAGTTGAACTTTTTTTGATTCCTGATTCAACAAATTGTTCTAAAATTTGTTTATTATTAGCAGTTGTATATTTCATTATATTATGGAATTCATGTGATGATGTGTCTAATTTTGACATTAATTTATTCAAAGTAATATAATCATAATCCGTATTTTGCAGGAATTGTTTTTCAAGTGCAGCATATTCAGGTGTATTTAGATTCCTATTCTGAAGTTTCATATTTTGGATAGATTTATATGCTTCCAGTCCTTCTTTATCCATTATAAGAGTACCGTTTGTTGACGTATCCTTAATTATTAATTGACCGTTTTCTTTTCTAATTATTAAATGTTCATGGCTAATCCAATCATTACTTGGATTTATATCATCACGCCCGATTTTTATTGATTGACCATCTTGTAAATTGTCTATCTTATTTTTAATATTCGGAGGTAAGTTTTCCATATCCAAAACTTCACCACCAATTATAAGTTTTGCATCAGAAGGCAGTTTGATTTCTTTTGATTTGTGAATAGTAATAATATGGTTATGGAATTCAGGAGTCGGTTTAGGTTCCGGAGTCGGTTTAGGTTCCGGAGT
>CALUXV010000026.1 GCA_944324835.1 Candidatus Gastranaerophilales bacterium | reverse complement strand
AATATTTAGTGTTGTTGGGCAAGTATGCCCAACTGACAGTTTATTATTAGTGTAACAAACTGGACGTTAAAGTATAAGAATCCCATTAAAAAAACTCTCAGATGAGAGTTTAAAAACACGCGTGGAGACTCTGCCGAGCAAAACAATCCTGTGAATTGTTTTGCGAGAGGTAGAACCCCCGTATGCGATAGCATACCGGGGTGAGAATCCCATTAAAAAAACTCTCAAATGAGAGTTTAAAAACACGCGTGGAGACTCTGCCGAGCAAAACAATCCTGTGAATTGTTTTGCGAGAGGTAGAACCCCCGTATGCGATAGCATACCGGGGTGAGAATCCCATTAAAAAAACTCTCAAATGAGAGTTTAAAAACACGCGTGGAGGGATTCGAACCCCCGACCTTTTGGTTCGTAGCCAAACGCTCTATCCAACTGGGCTACACGCGCTTATTAGGTCTATTAAATTTTATGATAACGGCTCCGCACAAATAACGAAATCCATTACCCAATCTATCCTATCAAATCAAGATTTTATTTCAAGTTTATTTATTATCACCAGGGAAATACATTGCTGTAGTCCACCTCCATCGAGGAAGCGGCGTACCGTTGTTTATAAATTCATCAACAGCCTTCATCTGTGTTTTATTCTGAGAATCAAATCCGAATTTACGATAAAAAGGCTGAGGAGGCGGCCCGCCGGTCTCAAGAGTTTGTGCAATTAAATGAACATTTCCCTTACAATTTCTATCATAACTATCCCTTGCTGCTATATTTAAAAATGCCCTGCCGGCTCCTTTCCCTCTAAATTCTTTTTCTATAAAAATTCGCTTTATATACAACGAAAAATAATCCGCTTTATTCGGGTTATAAACCATTCCGTCAGAAATATATTCAGGCATTGCAACCATTCTTCCAACGAGTTTCCCCTTATTGTTTGACAGCATATAAATATTACTTTTAGGATGTCTGTAACATAAATATTCCGGAAGCTTTTTCAGTGGCCTATTTTTCATAAAATCAATCATATATGACATACTTAAACAACACATCTAAAAATATTTTTTGCGGTCTTTATACTTTTATATTAAAATACTCTTGTTAACTAAAAGAAAAAGAGGGAATTATGGTAACAAAAATGTCAGAAATCAAAACAACTTTTTCAGGTATTGATTTTAGCAAATACTCATCAAAAGTATCTGAATTTGTTGATGAATTCGCATCACGTGCGAACAAACAAGGTCATTTCTTAAACTGGGTAAATTTACCTAAAGAACAATTAAAAAGAGTTGATGAACTCTACCAAATGGTTGAAACATTCCAAAAACAAACCAACGCTACAAAACTCAGCGTAATGGGTATCGGCGGTTCTAAACATACTGTCGAACATATGCTTGGCATCAACGGTTTAAACATCAACCATGACAAAGTTGAATTTTATTCAGATGTTGATTCAATAAGCTTTGAAAGATTCTTAACAAGATTAAACCACGATGTTACAACTTCAAACTTCATGATTGCATCAAAATCAGGATCTACTTTTGAAACAAAAGACGGTTTCTTAAGAGTTAAACAAATGCTTATTGATGCATATAAATCACAAGGCCAATCAGAAGAAGATGCTAAAAAATCTGCAGCAAAACACTTTATCGCTGTAACTGACGGAAACAGTGAAAAAAGTGAATTAAGACGTACTTCAATCGAAGAAAACTGGCTTGGCGATTTATACATCCATGATGATGTAGGCGGACGTTTCTCTGCATTTGATGATCATGCATTATTCACATTAATTTATGCCGGCATGAAAAAAGAAGATATGATTTCGCTTCTTAATGCAGCACAAGAAGTTTCTACTTTATCTTTATCCAAAGATTTGGAAGAAAATGATGCTCTAAAAGAAGGTATCTTCTGGGCTGATGCAAAACTTAACGGTATTGAAGCATCTGTTCACCAATATATGGGTTCAATGTTCGAAAATACTGTTTACTGGCATGCTCAAATGCAAAACGAATCAGTTAAAGATACACTAAAACAAGTTGCAAAAGTTCCGGACGCTATGCACCATAGTGCAGAAGCACACTTCAACCCTGCAAACAAACTTGTTTTTGCTTTAACTGTTCCATCAGATAAAGGTATATGTTCAGAAAACGCTGAAGCATACATCGGAGCGTTAACAAAATCATACGAAGTAACAGGCGCTTTCTTTAGAGAAGATGTTGAAACATCAGCTCTTGGACTTACTCCTGCAGCTGCCGGCGCTCTAACGCAATTAAGAGCATACGCAACTGTTTATCAGGAAATTGTTCAAGCCGTTATGACAGGAAAACAATTACCGGAAGTTCTGGACAGTGTTCTTCAACCGCACGTTGAATTCTATAAAAAGAATCTTAAAGGCGGAGTTGTAGTTCCCGGAAGAATTTCTAAATAATTATCAAAGGCGGATTTAACTATCCGCCTTTTTAATAACGTTTTTATAAAATATTATTCACGCAAATATTTTTTCTAATGGATCTTTAAATAAACTCTGCACAAGAACTTTCTTTTCTCCTAGACTATTTTCCAGTACAAAATAAGTTGTTTTAGAATTATTTTTATTTCTTCTTGTCTGAATTGATATTTTATTTATTTCATCGGGGTATTTCTTATCTATATTATTTAATACGGATAAAATTCTTTTGGTAGGATTATTATTCTTCTTCAGATTCTCAAGCATATAGAATGGTAATTTTTCTATAAAATTATTATTTTCTAATGTTTTGGAGTTTCTTATAGTTTTATCTATTAGTTTTATATTTTTCCTTGTCTTATCAACATTTATAATTGCTTGCTTAATATTTGTGACAAAGCGGTTAGCAAAGTTTTCATTATCTACCATTCTGCGTGCTGAACGTTCCGGAATAACGGTTGAGATTTCTCCGGTTTTATCTGTTACCGTTGCAATAAGATTTAACTGGTTACTATCCAGTCTCGGATTAATAGTAACTGTCGATTTTTCTTTTAAAGTCCGTAAATCTTCAACTTTTTTAATTGTTTGTTTTAATAATTTTCTATCGTCCTTAGTGAAGTAACTATCCAAAAATGTTCCTTCTCTGACTTTAAAATAATTAGTGTTTATATTTGCTTTAAATGATACATCACCCATAAAATAGTTATATAATTTTTTTTACGATTTGACAATCTTTTTTGCGTAATTGTAATATTCGTTACCTTTTATGCTTTTAATGTTTTTATAAATTACATCTTTCGTCAAGAATCCCATACGGTACGCAATTTCTTCTAAGCAGGCAATTTTAATCCCTTGATTTTCTTCAATTGTTTGGATATATAAACCTGCTTGTAAAAGAGAATGATGAGTTCCTGTATCAAGCCATGCAAAACCACGTCCTAATTTATTTACAATTAATTGATTTTTTTCTAAATAAATTTTATTCAAATCTGTAATTTCATATTCGCCTCTTGCTGATGGTTTAAGACTTTTTGCATATTCAACCACTTTATTATCATAAAAATATAAACCTGTTACAGCATATTCAGATTTTGGTTCTTTAGGTTTTTCTTCAATGGATATTGCTTTATTATTTTCATCAAATTCAACAACACCAAATCTTTGAGGGTCTTTAACAGGATAACCGAATACTGCAGCACCGCCATTTTTTTCAATATTTGCAATCGTTGAACGCAGCATTCCTGAGAATCCTTGACCGTAAAAAATATTATCGCCTAAAATAAGTGCTGCACAATCATCACCTATAAATTCTTCGCCAAGAACAAACGCTTGAGCTAAACCATCTGGAGATGGCTGTTCTTTATATTCGAAATTAATACCAAATTGATGACCATCACCTAAAAGCTTTTTAAAATTTGGTAAATCTTGAGGGGTAGAAATAATTAAAATATCTCTTATTCCGGCAAGCATAAAAACCGATATCGGGTGATAAATCATTGGTTTATCATATACAGGCAACAATTGTTTTGATACAACCATTGTACTTGGATACAACCTTGTTCCGGCTCCGCCTGCAAGAATAATACCTTTCATAATTAATTTCCCTCCGGTAAATATGATATAAAGCTAAATAATTGTACAGTTGAATTTATTAAATTCATTATATTCTCCTTTTAGGATATTTGATTTTATCATGCTAAATCAGTTTCAACAATAATTGAAATCAGGTTTTATATAATTTTACATTTATATAAAAAAATGTTACAAAATTGTCAATATTTTTCTCATGAAAAACTTTATAATAATATGGGAATCTTAAGTTTTATACAATTGTTTAAGAAAACAAGCCTGTTTCTTTTAAAGTGTCAGGAACAGGTAATTACTATGCGTTTGAGCTTTTTTGTCAATAAGCACAAAAAACATCTAAAAAAAATTGCAAATGGATGTTCTATCACGGTTTCTGCAGATACTAAAACCCAAAAAGAAACTTTAAACAAAGAAATCAAAAATATACTCAAACAGTATAAAAATGATACTAATAAAATTGTAGAATATATAGCAAAACATGATACAAAAGTATTTAGATTATCTAATGCAAAACAAATTCTTGCTAAAATTGATGAAGAACCGGGCTTAATACCTGCCTATTCAGGAATAAAAGCATTTGTCTTAAATATGCTTTTATTTAAAAAAGCAAGCTTTAAAACCGATACAATGTTTATTGTTGATGATAACAACATTGACATATATTACCTAATACAGCAATTCCACCGCTGGTATTTTATGAAAAATAATTTTGAAGGTTTTGATGCAAAATCTCAGATTTTATTAAAACAGGTTAATAAAGGAAACGAAGACACTATAATTCAAAAACTTAAACCGGATGATATGGTTTCATTAAGTAATGCAATTGCAAGAGATGTTGAATCTATCAACTTTGTAGAACAATATGCAAGAGAAACAGCAGGAAGTAAAAAAGCTTTAGAAAAAATTAAAAATGGAGCCGGTGCATCTATCTAATTTCTATGATATGATTAATAAAAATTAGAAGGAGTATAAATTGTGGGTGTAATAAATGAAATGTTTACCGTTAATACGGAAGGCTATACAGATATTATTGATATTACAAAACGTGTTGAAAATTGCCTCAACTGCCACCCCGTTAAAGATGCAACCGTAATAGTTTCTGTTGCCGGAAGTACAGCAGGGATAACAACAATAGAATATGAACCGGGACTTTTAAAAGATTTGCCGGAAGTATTAAATAAAATAGCCCCTCAAGGTGCAAGTTACCACCATGATGAAACCTGGCATGACGGTAATGGAAACGCTCATATTTTAGCAGCCATAATTGGCAGTTCCGTTACAATACCGGTTGTTGACGGGATTTTATTCTTAGGAACCTGGCAGCAAATTGTTCTTATTGACTTTGATAACAAAAATCGTTCTCGTACAATCTGTGTTCAAATTTGTATGTAAAGTCTGTTTGTATTATTTTATAATTAATGGCTTTTAAACATAAACTATCACTATCAGATTCTATATCTATTGTTGCAGGTTCAATGATTGGCTGCGGGATTTTTATCGTATCCGCAGATATAGCACGACAAGTTCAATCCGGATTGTTAATGATGCTTGTATGGATAATAGCGGCAATTGTTACAATGTGCGGAGCTTTATCATTTGCGGAACTTGCATCAAACATAAAAGAAGAAGGCGGTCAATATATATACCTTAAAACGATTTATAATGATATGACAGCTTTTTTGTTCGGCTGGACAACTTTCCTGGTCATACAAACAGGTATTATTGCAGCAGTATGTACAGCATTTGCAAAATTTATCGGATTATTGCTGCCTGTTATTAGCGCAAATAACTATCTTGTACATTTTGGTGCTTTGCACATTTCAACGCAAAAAGTATTTACAGTACTGGTTGTTATATTTTTAACGTTTATTAATTCAAGAGGGCTGAAACACGGTGTAATTACTCAAAATATTTTTACGGTAACAAAAGTTTTATCAATTATCGGTATCGTCGGCTTAGGATTATTATTCGGCTGTAACTTACACACGCTTAATCTGAACCTCACAATGCCAATTCACTGGAATTTTGATACAATCAATACAATCGGAGCGGCATCAGTCGGGGCCCTATTTGCGTCAATCACATGGAATAACATTACATTTGTATCCGGAGAAATAAAAGATGCAGAAAAAACTATTCCCAAAGCTCTATTTATCGGTTCATTATTAGTTCTCGGGTTGTATTTTTTAATAAATAGTATCTATGTAGGAACACTTCCTTTAAATTTAATCCAAAATGCACCGGAAGATATTGTTGCAGCACAGTTAATGGGTGTTATATTCGGACACTGGGGAAAAACAATAGCGGCCGTAATCATTATGATATCTGCACTAGGCAGTGCAAACGGCATTATTTTAGCCGGTTCAAGAGTATATTATAAAATGGCAAAAGACAGAGCATTTTTTAGACCACTGGCAGCTATCGATAGAAATACCAGAGTTCCGCATAATTCTTTGTGGATACAATGCCTATGGGTCAGTATTCTTGTTCTTTGGGGGAATTATACCCAGCTTTTAGATTATGTTATTTATACTACGTTAATTTTTTACTGGATAACAACATTTGGCATATTTATTTCAAGAAAAAAAATACAACAATCTGAATATGCTTTTAAGGTTAATACACTGATTCCTGTTGTATACCTGCTAATTACAGGATACATAATAATTTGTTTAAGTATATACAAACCAACTTATACAATTCCTGGATTATTAATTACACTGACAGGAATACCGGCATATTCTATATGGCAAAAGAAAAAATAAAATATTATTATCATTATTTATCAGAAACAAACCATGCTTAACAAGATAAAAAAAAAGAGGTATAAATACCTCTTGGAATTAAGAATAGCTGGAAGTATGAAAAAGATTTATACTATAATTCAACCAAATTATTGTATTTTTTACAATTAATCTGCCAACTTAACCCATTTAGGCTATTTATTTTTTAAATGTAAAGATTACACTTTATATAATATCCAGTATTTATAAGGGTTTTAAAGAAATTTAAATAAGTGTAACAAAAACACTTGACAAATAAATAGATATGTTGCATAATAAAGATGTTAAATGAAGTGTATACAAAACACTTAATTAACAAAGAAACGGAGGCTAATATGAAAGTTTCTAGAATCGAAAATAAATTACATAATAATAATATAAAATTCAGAGAAAACACAGCAAGCGCAACAATGAATAACAGAGATGCTGGTCTTATGATTCAATCTCAAAGCGCAGCTGTTAACTTTGCAAGAGATAGATATATCGCTCAACAAGCAAATTCAGTTTATGCAAGTCCTTTAAAATCTTTAGGTTATAAGTTATACAGGACTTTCGGATATTTAACCAACCATGAAACTCCAAAAAGCAACAATAATTTAAATGTAGTTGCTTAGCACACACACATAATAGATAAATATATTAATTAACAGAACACATAAAACACCAAGTTACTTTTTTAAAAGTAACTTTTTTTTGCGTTTTATCCAACTGAGGAATTCAAAATAACTTACAAACTGTAGTTTAATCAAGAGTTACTTTTTAGGTAAGTTTCTATAAAACCGTCCAAATCGCCATCCATGACTGTATCAACATTGCCAATTTCATAACCGGTTCGATGATCTTTAACCATTTTATACGGATGAAATACATAAGAACGGATTTGTGAGCCAAAATTAATATCAAAAGCTTCGCCTTTTAATTCTGCAAGTTTTTTTTCGTGTTCCTGCTGTCTGATTTCAAGAAGTTTTGATACTAAAATTTCCATTGCAATTTCTTTATTTTGCAGCTGTGAGCGTTCTTGTTGAGATTTTACAACAATTCCGGTGGGTTTATGTAAAATCCGAACAGCTGTTTCAACTTTATTTACATTTTGACCTCCGGCTCCTCCTGAACGCATTGTTTCAACTTCCAGGTCATCCGGAGGGATTACAATTGTCTTTTCAATATCTTTAATTATCGGAGAAACTTCGCACGAGGCAAAACTTGTTTGGCGTTTTCCGTTTGCATTGAACGGGGAAATTCTTACCAGTCTATGCACGCCTTTTTCTGCTTTAGCATAGCCATATGCATATTTCCCTTGAATTTTTATTGTTGCGGATTTTATTCCGGCTTCTTCGCCATCAGACTTGTCTAAAAGTTCTACTTTCCAACCTTTACTTTCTGCCCAGCGAGTATACATCCTCAATAGCATACTTGCCCAATCTTGAGCATCTGTACCGCCGGCGCCGGCATTAATTGTTAATATTGCGTCTGCATCATCATATTCTCCGCTTAACATTTTTTGAAAATCAAATTTATCGAGAGATTTTTCCAATTCTTCAAGTTTTTGATTGGTTTCTGATAATAATTCACTATCACCTATTTCATATGCAATTTCAGCATCTTCAATAGTTTGATTCCAAAAATTTACCATATCAAGAGTTTGTTTTATATCCTTTGATTGCTGGCCTAAATCAGATGCAAGCTTTTGGTCTGACCAGACTTCAGGGGTTTGCAATTTTGTTTCTATTCCAGCCAAATCAGTCTTTAACTTATCTAAGTCAAAGACACTCCTTATTTTTATTAACTCTTTCTTTTAATTCGTTTAAATCCATACGATTATTTTATTACAAAAAACCGTATAATCCAACTGTTAACCAATAACATCTAATTTGTGAGGAATAGGGAATTTAGGTCTTGGATCAATTTCTCCGGCTTTGTATGATTCGGAATATGCTTGAACATAGTTCGTTTTCTTTTTATCAACATTATGTCCGCCAAGTTTTACAGCTTTTTGAACTTGTAATGCTTGATGATACAAAGATCCTGATAAATCGAAAGACATAAAAAACCTCTTCTCTTTAAACTTAACTTACTTTTAATACTTAACTCTTACATATATATAAAGTATATACTCGATTGAGAATTTCAGACTCTTTTATTTTTGTAATATTTCTTTACAAAAAAGGCAATTTTTTGAAATTGAAATACTTTATATAAATATAGAATTAGGTAAAATTATAGGGATAAAGACTTATGGTAACAGGTGCAGAAAATATAGGGTTCAGACAAGTTCCACAAATTACGGTAGGAGCGCCGGAACAATTTGTTAAGAAAGTAGGCGGTGAATATAAACAGCCTCAAGTTCAGCAAGGTCCTAATTACGCAAAATATGACGGAGGAACTGAACCTAATTATGCACAATATGATATGTACCGTTCACCGGTTACAACCGGTCGTGCCGGAGACAAATTTGATATGATGATGTAAGGATCTGAAAATTAAGTCAGTGAAGTTTTTTTAAAGGTGATAACAATTGTTATCACCTTTTCGGTTTTATAATAAATTATCCATTAAATCATATTTCAGCAACTTTTCCAAAAAAATATCATTAAGCCATATTTTGAATGAATTTTTCTAATTCACCTTTTTTATCTGCTTTTTCTAATAATTTTTTAGCATTATCTTCATCAATTGCATTACCTTTTGAATCAAAGAACTGGCCGTCTTTAAACGATAAAATCACTTCTCCTTCTTTATTTCGAACTTCACTGGATGAAATATTAGAACCCTCCGCCGTTGTTATTCGTTTCATCATTCTTACAAGCATAAATCCTTTTGGTTCGGATATATGCGGTAATTTGTTATCATCATACTGAGATAATTCTGTTTCAATATTGCTCAGCTGCCCGTTTTCATAATTATTTTGAGAAACCATTTTAACAGGGCCAAAATCTTTATTAACAAATTGAGATGATATTGGAGTTTTACCATCTTCAGAGAAACGGGATTGCAGTCTTACACTTATAGTTCTTGATTTGCCTTTATCTCCGCCGCCTACAGTAATTGATTCGGAAGAAGTTCTAACAATCGTATTGTCTGTCGGATTAGGTGTTGTTGGAGGCAATTCGTTATTACTATCTGCCGGATTTGGTGTTGCCGGTGCGGCTTCAGTATTATTTACCGGTGGAGCCATCTGTTCACGTATATAACTATTTAATGCTGTACCCGTTAATGTTTGTCCTTCAACTTTAACTGCAGCAATTTTTCCATCTTGATATACAGGAGTTGCTCCTTTTTCAATCAAAACATTCGCAACATCAGAGCCAAAGAGTTTAGCTAATTCTTTATTCGCTTCTGTTTGAGTAATATATTTATTTTTGCCGTCTGTTGATATTGCAACGAGATTTTCTAAAGAACCATCATCATTAATGACCTGACGTACTTTTTCTCCTTCGGAATTATTGTAAACGGCTATTTCTTGCGGTTTGCCGTTTACTTCCCGTTCAAGAAATTTTGCATCTTGCGCTTCAAGAGCAGAACGAGTAATATTTGCATTTATTCTAGGCTGCAAGTCTTGAAGAGGTTCAATCCTATCCGGAATACTTGTTGAAAGGTTTTCAAGATTTAATTCCGGTTTCTTCATTTTACTTTTATCACCAACCTCTGGTATTGTTTCACCATCACTTGTAGTATCCGGTATTTTTAATAAATCGCCGGGATAAATAATATCGTTTAGATTCATTCCATTTAGTTTTGCAATTTCTTGCGGTGTCGTCCCGTACCTTTTGGCAATTTTAGTCAAATTATCACCTTTTACTACTTTATAATCGCCGCCGGTCAGCGGAGTCCTTTCTTTAGTTTCCGGCGTTTCTCCTGTTTCAACTTTCTCTTTTGGGCCTGATTCTTTTTCTATTTCTGCTTTTGCTGCTTCCATTGCATCAGTAATAAGTTTTGTGTAAGCATTATTTGCCTGTTCATTAAATCCTGTAATCTGAGATTCGATATTTGAATTTATTTCTCCATCTATTTGCTGTTGTATTTGTGCACCTTTATTCTTAGTATCATAAGTTTCGCCCGCTTTATAAGAAATTGATTTAAAAGTACTTGCGAATTTATTGTATAAATTCTGAAGAGATTCCTTAGGTAAAGATGAAGAGGCCGCATTTTTAACTGCGTCTGCATATTTGCTTAAAATATTATTTTTTATCGTTTGTGTGCTATCTTTAAATCCTGCATCAATTTTTGATTTAGCTTCATTATTTTCTACACTGCTGTTTTTATTGGTATCAAGAGATGCAAATATACTTGCAGGCTTTGTATCTTTCATAGCCTGTTCGTTAAATTCTTGAGCCGGAGTTTTATAATTTGCCCAGTCAAAACTTGTTATCGCATTATTAGAACCTGGTACTTCTGGATTCATTTGCACTCTCTAAATAGTTGTAATTAAATATATAAAGTTTTTTTTCCGTGATTATTTCATAAAAAATAAAAAATATTACAATTATTTACATTTTTTCTTCATTAAATAATCGTAATTAGAAATATATTTTAAACCCATTAAAGGTGTATGTTTTTTCAAAAGGTTGTCGGTTGCATAATTATATAATTCATAGATATTGTTATTTGTCATACCTTCTGTTAGGTCATAATGTTCTTCCCTAAATTTATAAAATGCATCTTTCACATTTTTCACCTTATTTGTTTTTGCAACAAGTGAAAATTCTCCGTTTAAATTAAATGCTATTACTTGGAATATTTTATTATTCAATAAAGTATTTATATCAGTCGGACTTATAGGTGTACTGCACGGATGCCCGTGAATAAGAACAGTATTTTTTGCATCAAGGTTTAGTTTTTCAATTCCATCAAGTTTGCATTGATTTTCATTCCCGATAAATTCTGTAATTACTTTATTTTGTTTAGTATCCGCCAATATAACATGTTCATAAGGCTTTTCCTGTTTTAAAGCTCTGGTACAACGTTCTTTTGAATAAATAAACAAATCTTTTGTACATCTAAACTTTTGCTGCAGCGGCTGTATTTGAAGTACAGGATTATTTTTAGACAAAACATGAAGCTGCTTTCTCTTAAATATTTTAAACTTTGAAAACGAAAAAGATATCATAATAATTAAATAAAACACATAAATATATTTTTTGCTATTTTATCCAATCAATCATAGGTTTAATTTTTCCGAATTTCAAATCAATTGAATCCAGAAATTCATTATTTGTCATATAATGCATACCTACATTATGAGCAAGAGGTTCCTGCTTAATTCCGGATTGCCGATATTTCTCATCCGAAATAGTTTGATTTTCAAAATCATATACATTAGAATAATTCAACCCCAAATCAACACATGCCGGCACAAGTAACTTTCCTTCCTTACTAAAGAAAGCTAGTCCATGTGTTCTGCAAATTATTCCCCGAAAATTATACAAACTGCATTTATGGTTTACTAAAAAAGGGCATTGATACATAAAAGGTTTATCAGAGTTATATTCTTCATTTTGCTTTTTTAATTGTATAATGTTCTTTTCAATTATTTTAACTGTTTCTAAATCAAGAGTTTTCACTCCAAGCATTAAATATGCAAATTCAATTTCAGTAAACGGATACTCTCCTTTTTCGCAGCAGAAAGAGCATCCTTCTTTACAATGAATATATGGGGCTTGCTCTTCAAAAAAGCACTTGAGTTTTTTATCTAAGAATTGCAAATACAATTCATATTTTTGCATATCTTCTACATTAACCATAACGTAATGATAACACCTTTTTGAAGAATTGTTAATATTAAGAACTAACAAAAAACTTGATGTTATAATAAAAAATAGGGGGTATTATGAGTTTTGAATTTGAAAAACAAAATATTGAAGATGTAATTTTAGTAAAACCAAAAGTTTATGGAGATAACAGAGGATTTTTTATGGAAACATATAAAAAATCCGAGTTTGAAAAGAATGGTATAACAGTTGAATTTAACCAGGATAATCATTCAAAATCAACAGCACATGTTTTAAGAGGACTTCATTTTCAAAAACCTCCGTATGAACAAGCGAAATTAGTCCGCTGTATAAAAGGTTCTGTATACGATGTTGCTGTTGATATACGTCCTAATTCAAAAACATTCGGGAAATACGTAAAAGTAGAATTGTCAGAAGATAATAAACATATGTTATTTATCCCCAAAGGTTTTGCACACGGGTTTGTTGTTTTATCAGAGGAAGTAGAATTAGTATATAAAACTTGCGGAGAATATGCTCCTCAAGCCGATTGCGGAATCATCTGGAATGATGAAACAATTAATATTGACTGGGATATTGATTTTGAGCCAATATTAAGCGAAAAAGATACTAAGCAAAAAACGTTGAAAGAATTATTCCATGAATAAAAAATTATCAATAATAATTCCGACTTTACAAAAAGATTTGAGCATTTTAAGCCAATTGTTAAATACATTAGCTAATGATTCTGCTGTCGGAGAAATTATTGTTATTGACAATTCAACAAAAGGATTGAATTTTAATAATCCTAAACTTCGAGTAATTACGCCTGAAACAAATCTTTTCGTTAATCCAAGCTGGAATCTCGGAGTAAGAGAAGCAAAATATAATTATATTGGGATTTTAAATGATGACATTTGTATTCCTCAAGGTTTTTGTTCAAAAATAATTGAAGATATTTCATCGGATATTGGAATTATTGGTACAAATGGTTACTCAATGATAGATAAAACTTATGAACCTGAAAAAATAACCAATAATTCATACCGGCTTGAAAAAACTTCGTTTACCACATTTAATTTTGGAGTTATGCTATTTTTTCATAAAGATAACTATTACGAAATCCCAAATGACATAAAAATATTCTTTGGAGATGATTATCTTGTATTTAAAAATAAGAAAAACCATAAAACAAACTATGTCATAGAAGACTTAATGATGTATCATTACGGTTCTTTATCCTCACATAAATACAGTGATATCGTAAAACAAGAAGCAAGTTTGTATAGAAGGCATACACTTACAATATTAGACAGATTGTTATCCTACGAAAAAACAAGAAGCAGACATCTCTTTAGAATTCTTGGCTTTTGTATTACAATAAAAAGAGATGATATAAGATATCATAATAGGATTAATAAAATATACGGAGATTACAAAGAATGAACATATTAGTAACAGGCGGTGCAGGTTTTATAGGAAGCTGTTTTGTAAGACATATGTTAAAAAAGCATCCTGATTATAAAATAATAAATTTAGATGCCTTGACTTATGCCGGAAACATTGAAAACTTAGATGATGTAAAAGAGAATCCTAATTATACTTTTATTCATGGAAATATTTGCGATAAAAAACTTGTAAGAGATATAATTTCCGGATGTGATTGCGTAATAAATTTCGCAGCAGAATCACATGTTGACCGTTCTATTACTAATCCTGAAATATTTATTGAAACAAACGTTCAAGGCACTTTGAATCTTCTTCAATCCTCAAAAGAACTTGGAATCGACAGATATTTACAGGTTTCAACTGATGAAGTGTACGGAACACTTGGTAAAACAGGGTATTTTTATGAAACTACACCTTTAGCACCTAACAGTCCGTATTCTGCATCAAAAGCAAGTGCTGATATGCTGACAAGAGCATATTTTGAAACTTATAAATTACCGGTACTAAATACAAGATGTTCAAATAATTATGGTCCGTATCAATATCCGGAAAAACTTATTCCATTCTTTATTTCAAAACTTTTAAAAGGGGAAAAAGTTCCGGTATACGGTGATGGATTAAATGTTCGTGACTGGTTATATGTTTATGACCATTGCGAAGCAATAGATACTGTATTGCACAAAGGAAAAGTCGGTGAAGTTTATAATATCGGCGGACACAATGAAAAAACAAATTTGGAAATAACACATCTTATACTTAATGCAATGGGTAAAGATGAATCATCTATTGAATATGTACAAGACAGACTTGGACATGACAGACGCTATGCAATCTCTAACGACAAGATATCGTCAGAACTCGGTTGGAAACCTTCGTTGACATTTGAAGAAGGTATTAAAATAACTATTGACTGGTATTTAAATAATCAAGAATGGATATCAAAAATCGAAGAGAAAAAGTTAAACAGTTTAGTTTTAAAATAATAAACTAACATATTTTATTAATATTCATCATAAAATATGCCTGTAATATTTTTATGTAATAATGATGGGTAGGTATTATATTACCTGAGTAATATAATAAGGTAACTATTATATAAAATTAAATATTGTACTAAATTAAATACAAAGGGGGCATAAAATGAAAAGAAATATCGCAATAATTTTAGCAATTTTATTATTACCAATTTGTTTTTACTATTATTTAGACAAATCTCAAGCTGTATCTGCAAGTAAAGTAACCAACGGGCAGCCTGCTCTAATCAAATTTTCATCAGATATGTGCAGTGAATGCCAAAAAATGGACAAAGTAATTAAACAAATTTATCCTAAATATTCTTCAAAAATTGTTCTAATTAATGTTCCTGTACAAAAACAAACAAAAGAAACACAGGATATGATAAAAAAATATAATGTAACATTAGTTCCGACTCTTGTATTCAAAAAATCAAACGGACAAACAATGTCACGTGTTGAAGGAGCTATGAGTAATACAGAATTTGAACAAAGTTTAAAAAGGTTATTAAATGAATAATTTATACGAGATTTTTTCAAATGCAGGTAATGCAAAAGCAATACTACTTTTATCATCATTTTTAGGGGGCATTGTTGCATCTATTTCTCCTTGCTCTCTTGCAATGCTGCCAATAGTTATCGGCTATATCGGCGGATATGCAAATCAACCCGTATCAAAAACTGTTGTACAATTATTTTCATTTATTTTTGGGACCGCAATTGTATTTACGATAATAGGTATAATATGTGCGCTTACAGGCCACGTATTCATATCAATTGCAGGAAACTATTTCTTGCTTATAATCGCAGGTATATTGATGATAATGGGCTTAAACTTAATGGGACTATTGGAATTACAAATTCCTAGTTTTATTAATAAAGTTCCGCAATCCAAAGGTAACAGTATCTTTTTATACCCGATGCTTTTAGGTGCAACATTTGCACTTGCAGGAACTCCTTGTTCAACACCAATACTTGCAGGAATAATGAGTCTGGCAAGTGTATCAAGCAACCTTATTATGGCAATATTAATGCTGTTCCTGTTTTCTATCGGACAGGGAATTATTCTTGTTATTGCAGGAATATTTACATCTATTATTAAACAATTCGGCAAAGTAATTGAATTTTCAGAGATTTTATTAAAAATAAGCGGAGCAATTCTTGTCTTTGCTGCTCTCATATTCTATTACAAAATATTTATACCATTTTTTATTCATTAAACAAGATTAATCAATTCTTGTATAGTCATATCATAATCGACCTTAGAATCGGTAGATTGACACAAGAATTGGTTAATTTTATCCATTTTACTTATTGCTTCATCACAAGCAGGATCAGAGCCCCTTACATATGCGCCGATATTAATCAAATCTTCATTCTTACGATAAACGGCAAGAAGATTTCGGATTTTACCTGCGGCATCTCTATGTTCTTTTGTTGTAATATCCGGCATGACACGGCTTAATGATTGCAAAACATCAACCGCCGGATAGTGATTCTTATGTGCCAAATCACGTGATAACATAATGTGGCCGTCTAAGATACTTCTCGCTGTATCGGAAATCGGTTCATTAAAGTCATCCCCTTCAACCAATACCGTATAAAGACCTGTTATTGTCCCTTTATCATTGTTTCCGACTCTTTCCATCAATTTCGGCATCAGGGCAAATACAGATGGAGTATAACCTCTTGTTGCAGGCGGTTCGCCGGTAGCCAAACCTACTTCACGTTGTGCCATAGCAATACGGGTAATACTATCAAGCATAAACAGAACGTCTTTTCCTTTATCTCTAAAATATTCCGCAATAGTTGTTGCAACGAATGCTGCTTTGATTTTTACAAGAGATGGCTGTTCAGATGTTGCAGCTACAACAATTGAGCGTTTCATCCCTTCAGGCCCAAGAATCTCTTCTATAAATTCCCGAACCTCACGGCCTCGTTCTCCGATTAGCGCAATAACATTCAAATCAGCTGTTGTATTTTTTGCAATCATACCAATCGTAGTACTTTTACCGACACCGGAACCTGCAAATATCCCTAAACGCTGACCTTTACCAACCGTCATAAACCCGTCAACAGATTTTAACCCCAAAGAAAGAGGTTCATCAATACGCTTTCTCTTTAAAGGATTAATTGCCTGTGCATAAATAGAACGGGTATCAAAGCAATTAATCGGGCCTAAAGTATCAATAGGATTACCTAAACCATCTAAAACACGTCCTAATAATTGTTCTCCTACAGAAACTCTTAATGATGTTCCGGTATTAACTACAATAGCTCCCGGTTGAATACCTTCCATTAATCCTAAAGGCATTAAAAGAATTCTGCTTTCACGAAAACCAACAACTTCCGCCCATACAGGTGCGGAATCATGAGAATTATAAATATAACACAAATCACCTATAGAAGATCTCGGCCCGTCAGCTTCTATTGTCAAACCTATTATCTCTATAATTTTTCCGATTTCTTTTATCGAATTAACATTATTAATTATTTCAAGACATTTACTCTTGTTGAACGTCATCTCTTATACCATTAATAAGTCTAGCGGCTATTTCATCTATTTGAGAAGATATACGACTATCAACTCTTGATAACGGAGTTTCAACAATTGTTCCATCCGGTGACAATGCTGAATCTTCAATAATTTTTATATTTTGTATCTGAGACATTTCCTGTTTGAATGTTTCAGACAATTTAACAATATTTTCAACTAACTGAGGATTTACAATTATAGTAACCTGTTCTCTATTTTTCAATTTTCCGATTGCAGCCGTTGTAATCTCTTTAAGCATATTTTCATCAAAAGCATGCTTTGTAATTTTTCTTGCAATTGCAATCACAAGTTCAACAATATCCAAGTCTGCCGATTTAACAATATCATGTTTCATTTCAAAAGAAGAAGATGCCAGTGTATCAAGAGATTTTAACGACTCTATAGAATCTTGCTTAAACTTTTCTAAGCCGTCTTCCTGACCTTTTTGAAAACCTTCATCATAAGCACTTTTCTTAATGTTTTCTGTTTCAGCTTTAACTTTTTCTTGATCTTTTTCTGCTTGTTTGATAATTTTTACAGATTCATTTTTAGCATTATTAATAATCTCTTCAGCTTTAGCCTCTGCATCTTTGATAATTAATTCCGCACGTGTTTTCATATTTTTTACTTCAGTTTGTGCGTTATCAAGCAAGCGTTTCTTTTCTTCCTCAACATCATTTAATAAAGATTCAACTTTCGCTTCATATTTACTAATTGAACTGTTTGTTAAGGGAAGAACGTAATTTTCGCCTATCTTTACATTCTTATTTGTAATTCTGTTACTCAATTAATTCATCCTCTGCATTACCACGAGAAATAGTAATTTCTCCGGATAGTTCTAATGCTCTGATTGTTGCAACAATCTTGGATTGTGCATCTTGAACTTCTCTTGCTCTTACAGGTCCTAAGTATTCAATATCTTCTTGCAGCATTGCTTGTGCACGTTCAGACATATTTCTGAAGATTTTTTCTTTAATTTCTTCTTTCGTACCTTTCATAGAAAGTGCCAATTCTCTGGAATCAACTTCACGGAGTACACGTTGAATTGCTCTGTCATCAAGAATAACAATATCTTCGAATACAAACATCAAATCACGTACACTTTGCGCAAGAATAGCATCCTTGGCTTCCAAAAATTCCATAATATTTTTTTCTGTAAACCTGTCGCAATGGTTCATAATACTTGCAAGATATTCTACGCCGCCGGCTTTAGAAAAGTCATGAACAACAAATGTAGAGAATTTCTTTTCAACAACATCTTCAATTTCAGAAAGAATTTCAGGGTTTGTAGTATTCATTTCCGCAATTTTCATAGAAACTTGTGTCTGCACTTTATTCGGTAATGCTGCAAGAATTTGTGCAGATAATGCAGGTTTCAAATAAGCCATAATTAATGCTAAAAGTTGAGGATTTTCACCGGAAAACGTTGTTGCAAATTGGCTCGGGTCAACATCATTAAGGAAATAAAACGGGTTTGTATTAATCATTGCACCCAATTTTTCCATCATTTCGGCTGCTTCATCCGCACCATAAGCATTAGCTAAAAGTTTTTGTGCATAATCGGTACCGCCTGTTGCAATCAAATTACTTGCCTTAAATACTGTTCTAAACTCATCGAGGAGTAAATTTAACTCATCATCCGGAACTTTATTCAAATTAGCAATATCGAGAGTTATCTGCTCAAGAATATTTGGATCTGTAATATGTTTAAGTACTTCTGTTGCAGTTTCTGCTCCCAGCAAAATTAAAAGCGCAGCAACTTTTTGTGATGGACGCAATAATTTTTGCGTAGGCGCTTCTTTCTTTGCATTTTTAGCAGCAGCTGCTACTTTTGGATCTGGTATATTTGATTGTGCAGGATTAGCTTGTGCCATTTATTTATTCTCTCAATTATTTTTGTTATAAATTTATTCTTTTATGTACGACATTAAAACTTTTGCAGCAGCTTCCGGATCAGCCAGAATTGCTTCATTTAAAGTGTTTATACTTTGTTCTTGTTTAGATATTTCAATATCTTTGAATGAGGCCTGAGTATCATCATTATCAAAAGATAACTGCGGATACCCGCCGTCTAGAACACTGCTGCCGCCTAAACGTTCAAGTTTTGCAGCAATAGAATCATCATCATCCAAATTATCAATATCCAGTTCATTATCATCCGGTTCATCTAATATGTTATCTTGAACTTCATAATGCGGCAGACGGCTCATTAAATTCTTTAATAAACTTATTGCAACTAAACCAAGTATTAGAACAACAATCGAAGGCCCTAGCTTCACTGCAATGTAATCCATTAATGTATCTTTTGCATTTTTCTTTGCAAGTTCTTCTTGTGTCTTTTTATCTTGAGCCAAAGCTTCAAATTGCAAACCTGAAACAGTTATTACATCCCCACGTTCATAATCAACACCAGCAGCAGATAATACTAAATTTTGAAGTTCTTCTTTTTCTGCTGTTGTTAATATTTTATTAACAGCAACTGCAATTGTAAGCCTTTTTATTGTTCCCGGTGCATAAACTATATGCTTAACTTCTTTTGAAACACTGTAACTTGTTGAACTCTTTTCTTTTGCATAATTTAAATTTTTATTCGGGACACCGGTATTTGGATTTTGTCCTTGCTGTTGTGCATTTTGATTTTGGTTATTCGGATTTTCATAGTTTTCAATTTCACTTTGAGTACTTGTTAAAACCCCTTCACCTTTTTCATCCAGCGGAATATATCTTTCAATTGTTGCTTTTGCGGAATTAAAATCAATATCTGCATTAACTTGAACCGATACATTACCTCGACCGACAATTTCTTCGAGAACAGATGTTATTTTTTTTGCAGTTTCTTTTTCTACTCCGGACTTGAATGACTCCATATCATTTGAATTTTTGGATGTTTCATCAGATAGACTGTTACCAAATTGGTCCGTTATAAAAACTTTTTCTGGAGTTAATCTTGGAACACCATAAGCAACAAGATTTTTGATAGCTTTAACCTGTGATGCTTTTAATTTATATCCGGGATCAAGGATGAGCATAACAGATGCTGAAGGAATTTCATCTTTATCCTCAAATATTGAACGTTCAGGCTGCGCTAACTGAACTCTTACGCTTTTAACACCTTCCATTTTTTCAATTGAACGGGTTAATTCACCTTGAAATATACGCTGTTTAGTCAGGTTGTTTTTAAAATCCGTAGAACCTAATTGCATATTATCCAGCAACTCAAAACCCGGATTAGAATTTTGTATTAAATCATTCTCCGCAACATATAAACGCATTTCATCCTTTTGGCTTGCCGGAACAAGAATAGTTTTTTTATCATCCGTCAGCTTAAAAGAATAACCATTTTTCTTTAAATTTTCAGTAATTGTAGCAACATCAGCTTCTGCCAAGTCTGAATATAAAACAGTTAAATCCGGTTCAAATGATTTTACAATAAAAAATGTAGACAAAATGACCGTTACAAGTAACAGTACAATCAATCCAAAACGTTGTGGAACATTTAAACCTTTCCACAGTTTTTTCATATCATTAAAAAGTAAATGAAAATAATTCGAATTCATTTATTTAAACTTAATCCCTCCCGAGTATATACTAACATGATAATACATTACATATCAGTACATTTCAACAATGTTAAGTAATCTTAAGATGGCAAAAAAGCATATTTTTGAAAAAATTTACAAAACCATGTAAATTTTGTAATATTTTAATTTTTCAACAGTAAAATAGTTGTAATCTAACCATCTTTGAGATACCTTTAAATTATATAGTTTACACAATTTTAGCGAGGAAGATATAAATAAGGAGGATCTTTATGCCAAAAAAAACTATAACAGTTGATGGTAACTACGCTGCAGCGCATATTGCTTATGCGATGAGCGAAGTATCAGCAATTTACCCAATCACTCCTTCCTCTACAATGGGTGAATGGATTGATGAATGGGCATCACAACACAAGAAAAACATTTGGGGCAAAGAAGTTAGTGTTGCCGAAATGCAATCAGAAGCTGGTGCAGCTGGTGCTGTACACGGTTCATTAGCTGCAGGTTCTTTAACTTCTACTTATACAGCATCTCAAGGTTTATTATTAATGATTCCTGTTATGCACAAAATCGCAGGTGAAATGCTTCCTACAGTATTCCACGTTGCAGCAAGAGCATTAGCAGCACAATCATTAGCAATTTTCGGTGATCATACTGACGTTATGGGATGCCGTAATACAGGTTTTGCAATGTTAGCTGCAAACTCTGTTCAAGAAGAAATGGATTTAGCTTTAGTTGCTCACTTAGCAACTTACAAAGCAAAAGTTCCGTTCCTTCAATTCTTTGATGGATTCAGAACATCACACGAAGTTCACAAAATTGAAGAAATATCTTACGAAGATATTGCAAAATTAGTTGAACCTAAATACATTGAAGAATTCAGAAACAGAGCTATGCGTCCTGAAGCTCCTATTTGTAAAGTTGGTGCTCAAAATACTGACGTATATTTCCAAGGACGTGAAACAGTTAACAAATACTATGACGCTGTTCCTGACATTGTTCAAGAATATATGGATAAAGTTGCTGCATTAACCGGCAGACAATACCATCCATTTGATTACGTAGGTGCACCTGATGCAACAGATGTTATCGTTGCAATAGGTTCAGGCTGCGAAACTATTGAAGAAACTATTAACTACTTAAACAAAAACCGCGGTACAAAATACGGTTTAGTTAAAGTTAGATTATACAGACCGTTTGACGTTAAGAGATTCAATGAAGCATTACCTTCATCAACTAAACGTATTGTTGTTTTAGATAGAACAAAAGAACCTGGTTCAATCGGCGAACCGTTATACTTGGATGTTGTTGCTGCATTAGGTAACAAAGATATCAGAGTAATCGGCGGCCGTTACGGTTTATCATCAAAAGAATTTACTCCGTCAATGGTTCTTGCAGTATACAAACACTCTGAAAACAACGGATTCCACGGATTCACAGTTGGTATTGAAGATGACGTAACTCATAAATCATTAAAAGTTGACGAACACATCGTTACAGAACCTGCAGGTACTACAAACTGTATGTTCTGGGGTCTTGGTTCAGACGGTACCGTTGGTGCTAACAAAAACTCTATCAAGATTATCGGTCAATATACAGACAAAGATGCTCAAGCATACTTTGCTTATGACTCTAAAAAATCATTTGGTGTTACAGTTTCTCACTTGAGATTCGGTGATGAACACATCAAATCAACATACTTAATTACAGCACCTGACTTTGTATCATGCTCAGCTCATGCATACATCGGCAGATACGACCTTTTAAGAGGTATCAAAGAAGGCGGTACATTCTTGCTAAACAGCCCTTACTCAAAAGAAGAAGCTTTCTCTCACTTAACAAGAGATATGCAAGAAACTATTATTAATAAGAAAATCAAATTCTACAATGTAGATGCTGAATCACTTATTAAACAACAACCTGGCCTTCGCGGTAAAGGTGCTAACACAGTTATGATGGTTGCATACTTCAAAGTTTCAGGAATCATTCCGTTTGAACAAGCTTTAGAAGGTATGAGAGAAATGACTAAGAAAACCTTTAAGAAAAAAGGCGATGATGTTGTAAACATGAACTTAGCATTAATCGACGCAGCCGTTAACGCTTGCGAAGAAGTACCAGTTCCTTCATCATTAGATGGAGTTGCTTGTGCTCCTCAAGTTAAATTAATTTCTGATGACGCAGATGATTTTGCTAAGAAAATCATTGAACCATCAATGAGACAAAAAGGTGATGATATCCCTGTTTCTGCTATGTCAGTTGACGGTGTCATCCCAACAGGTACAGCTTGTTTAGAAAAACGTGGTATTGCACCTCGTGTTCCTCACTGGAATTCTGAAAACTGTATTCAATGCGGTATTTGTGCATCAGCTTGTCCGCACGCAGCAATCAGAACTAAACTTGCAGAAAAAGACAGCTTGAAAGATGCTCCTGCATCATTCAAGACAATTGATGCAAAACCAAATGCAAACGGGGAACAATTCAAAGTTCAAGTATACTGCGAAGATTGTACCGGCTGCGGTGTTTGTATTGACCAATGTCCTGCAAACAAAAATCCGGAAAAACAAGCTTTAACTTGGTCTACAATTGAAGATGAAGTTGAAATCGGCGAATTAGTAAACGAAAAATACTTTGATGAATTACCTGATAACGTAATGGGTAAAAATACAACCAAGACAATTAAAGGTGCAATGCTTAGAAAACCATTATTCGAGTTCTCTGGTGCTTGTGCCGGCTGCGGTGAAACTCCTTACGTTAAACTTGTTTCACAATTATTCGGTGAAAATGCAATAGTTGCTAACGCAACAGGTTGTTCATCAATTTACTCAGGTACATTCCCTACAATTCCTTATACAAAAACTAAGGAAGGCAGAGGACCTGCTTGGGCTAACTCATTATTCGAAGATAACGCTGAATTCGGTTACGGTATGAGATTAGCTGTTGACCAAAACAGATCAACATTAAAAACTTATGTTGAAAAAGTTCTTGAAAATGAAAAAACACCTGCTGATTTAAAAGAAGCATTACAAGGTGCAATGGCTCATTTTGACAACTCTAAAACAGAAGAAGCTGTAGCAGCACAAAACAAAGCTAAAGAAGTTTTAGCAAAATATGCAGACTGCGGCTGCCCTGATGTTGCAAAAGTCAGAGAACTTCAAGACTACTTCACTGATAAATCAATCTGGATTATCGGTGGTGACGGTTGGGCTAACGATATCGGATACGGCGGTATTGACCACGTATTAGCACAAAACAAGAATGTTAATATTCTTGTTCTTGATACAGAAGTTTACTCAAATACCGGTGGTCAAGCTTCTAAATCAACACCAACAGGTGCTGTTGCGAAGTTTGCTACAGGCGGTAAGAAAACTTACAAGAAAAACATGGGCTTAATGAGTATGTCTTATGGTTACGTTTACGTAGCATCAGTAGCATTGGGCGCAGATAGAGGTCAAACTCTTAAAGCATTCCAAGAAGCTGAAGCATACGACGGACCATCTATCATATTTGCTTATGCTCCTTGTATCGCTCACGGTATCGATATGAGTAAAACACAAACTGAACAAAAACGTGCAGTTGAAGCAGGATACTTCCCACTATACAGATACAATCCTGCTAACGAAACACCATTCACCTGGGATGCTAAAGATCCTAAGGAAAGCTATCAAGACTTCATCAGATCAGAAGGTCGTTATAAATCATTGATGAAAACGAACCCTGAAGCTGCTGATGCTCTTTATGCTCAAGCAGAAGAAGATGCTGCTAAGAGAATGGCTGTTTATAAATCAGTTGGTGAATTATTGAAATAAGACTTATTTCATAAACACAAAAAGCCGGATGATTATTTTAATCATCCGGCTTTTTAATTGTTTGTTATCAAATAAATAAAAAACAAGGGTAATTTTTAAACTACCCTTGTTTCTGTCTTATTTATACTTACAGTTTAATTAACTACATGCAGCAAGAGCAAGACCCGCAGCATTCAGCAAGTGTTTCTTTTGCTTCTTCCAAACGAACTTTGATACGTCCGTCAACTGCAATACCTTCACCTGTTTTTTCAGAAATTAACAACGGGTTAATATCTAATTCATCGATAAATTTGAAATCGTTAACAAGTTGAGACAATCTCAACAATGTTTCTTCGATTTGTTCCATTTGAGCAGGTTTAGTTCCTCTTGCACCTTCTAACAATTTGTATGCTTTAACAGATTTAATCATTTCTTTAGCATCCATATCTGTCAGAGGAGCGATTCTGAATGTTACGTCTTTCATAACTTCAATAAATACACCGCCTAAACCGAACATCATCATAGGACCGTATTGAGGGTCTGTTGCAATACCGCAAACCATTTCACG
>CALUXV010000025.1 GCA_944324835.1 Candidatus Gastranaerophilales bacterium | reverse complement strand
CAGATGCAGCGGCAGTAAATGCAGCATTAGAGGGAACTGTTGAACCTGTTAAATTAAAAGACCACAAATTAATTGTGAACGGTCAAGAAGTAGAAATGCCAAAAACCATTGAAGAAGCTAAAAAACTACACGACGGCAAAAACTTTATATTAACTGATAATAACGGATATAAAATCTTTTATATAAAGGATACAAATGGTAATGATCTGGTACAAATAGAATTTGATAAGATGGACAATTTTATCATTCGCTATGAAAATACTTATGATGCCAGAGGAAATCAGACATCAGCACTTCAAGTAGGAAAAAACGATAAATTCGGTTATAATCAACATTTTATATATAACTCAGAGAATACACCAATTTATATGTATCAAAAAGATGCCAACGATAATATTATTGGGGGACTTGATATGCAAAGCGGAGCTGCTTTAGATGCTGAAACAGTAATGAAAATTGCAGAAGAACACGGTATGACAAATATTGCTGCTCGTGTTGAACTTGAAGGAATTAAACCACAGGATAAACTTCTGTCAGAGGAATTCAAATCAGCAATGGATGATTTAGAAGAAAGTGTAAAATCAGGTAAAAACAACACAGTCGGAGAACTTGTTGAATCAAACCCTGTATTTGCACAGTTTAAAGATGAATTCGCAGATTTAAGCGACTATAAAATTACATTCTTAGATGATGCAACAAATACAAATCTGGGGCAGCATTCTAAAAAACAAATTGCATTGAACTTTGATGCATTAAAAGAAAACGAAGAAGCATTTGTAAACACATTATTGCACGAAGCAGAACATGCAAGACAACACAAAAGATTCTACGAAATTCAATTCAAGCCGAAAGCAGAAAGAACCCCTGCAGAAAACCGTTTCTATGAAGCATACAAAGACATGCAAAAAACAAACAAAGCACGTGCTGATTTTTATGAAGCAAACAAAGATGCTATTGATAAATTTGCAAGAGGGGAAAAACTGACTGCAGAAGAAGAAACTATTGTAGAACAATACAAAAAGTTGTATGATAGTTATAAATCTGATGCACTTGAAGTAGAGGCAAGAGAAGCAGGAGCAAAAGCTGCTGAACAATACAGAGTAAACAAAGAGGTAACAAATGGACAAGAAACAGAACAAGGAGCTCGAGGAGTTCAGAAAGACGATTCAGCAGGACATCAAGACGGGGCTGTGGGATCAGCTGCACGGAACGAAAATGCTGAAGGAACAGCAGGAACAAAAGGACCAAAACAAGTAGTTGAATTAGATAAAGAAAATTACAAAAAATTCACAGAAGTTCCTCAAGAAACTAATATACCAGAACTAACAGCTGAAGACATAGATATTCTTCATGCTAATGGAGGAATGACGCATCCTACAGAAAATAGTTCAAGCATTCATGGTGCACGTGATCCAAGAATGGTTGAAGCACCAAAAGAATACAATTCATCAACCGGTCAAATACACGGTATAGATATTGAATCATTTAAACCTATTGTTGCATACAATCCGGAAAGTAATATAACACTTATTGCTTTTAAACATGATGACAATGGAAAATCTGTTTCCGGATTTTATATCAAAGGAAAAGTATCAGCAAAAGATGCTGAAGGCATAATTGAAGCATCCGGGATTAAAGAATACTATCATCCGGTAATGAATTCTAAACTTCCACAAATTAAAGATATCAATTATGAAAAAATACAACAAAATATAGCTGATTACTTAAATCAAAAAATAAAATCAAAAGCAGTAGCCGAAACTCCTGCAACAAAAGTTGATGCTGAAATATCTGCTGCTGATAAAAAATATTTAACAAAACCATCAGAAGATGAACTTCCTGACAACATGGAATTTGCTGATGGAAATGAAAATGTATTGCTAGTATATGATGGCGATACAATTGTAAAAACTTACGAATACGATAGAAATAAACTTCATCAAATAACAGAATCTGCAGGTGAAGGGCGAGTCGAAACAACTTTTGATAGCAATGGAAATGTTGCAACACGTATTGAATATGATGAAGCAGGCAACGGTAATGGATTTATTACTGTTGACGGGCAAAAAGTAAATGTCGGCATTCAAAATATTTTGGATGAAAACGGTAATGTTATTGGTTCTAATCTCTTTAATGCTGAAACAACCAAACCGATAAGTACACGTATTCTATCTGATGACGGCGGTGTTATTGAAACTAAATATAATCCAGACGGCAAACCTGTCGAAAGAAATGAATTCTATGAAGATGGTACTATAAAATCAGAAGTAACCATTGATCCTGAATCAGAAATTGTATTGACACAAAAAGAATACGCACCTAATGGAACTCTGACGAATGATGCCTCTTTTGACCCGGCAACTAAAACCGTTAAAGGAGTAATCCTCGATACAAATGGCAATCCTAGAAGTTATGAATACGATACAGAAGAAAACTTCCGTTGGACAGATGAAGAAGCTGTACCGGTCGAAGATAAGAAACCAAGTCTGATATTAGACCCTAATGCGGTTGAACCTAAACCTGGATTTACATTCGTAGACCCTAATGAAGTTACACCTAATCCGAATGCAAAAATTATAGATCCAAATGCGGTTGAATCTAATACTACACCTTTGATTAAACCTGAATTTGAATCTCCTGTACCAAGAGAAGTTGTCAAATATGACGAGACCCCTGATATTGACGGGGTAAAAGCGACAGCGGATACAGCTGCAGGAGGTGTTGCTGATACTCCCGTTTCAAAATTACCTGATGAAATCAATTCAGTAAGGTTTGAAAACGGTAAAATGATAATCAACGGACAAGAATTTGAAATGCCGAAAACGTTAGAAGAAGCAGAAAAACTTGCGGCAGAAAATAGTGATTATTTCAAAATCGTCGATAATAAAATGGGTGGCAAAGATTTTGGAATATATGATTCTAATAAGCAAAATATCGGAACAATAAGATATGACAAAAACGGTAACGTTTTGGAATCACAAGAATATACCTATAATCAAGAAGGCAAACAAACAGCAAAAATTTATAAAGATGCTGATGGCAAGGTTACCGATTCTGAAGAATATATCTATGATCTGGATGATGAAGTAACAGCAATAATCACTAAAGATAAAAACGGCAATATTACAGGCGGAAATGCAGGAGAAGAATTTAATCATATAAACATAGATACTGCCAAACAACTGGCTGCAGAACATGGCATCCAGGATGGAGTAATCCCGGGTAAAGCTGCTGATGAAACTCCGGCAGCTCCGAAAACAGAAGCAGAAAGCGGAACTCCAAAAGCGGAAGATGCTGAAGCTGTAACACCTGAAACAGGTACTTCTACAGCAAAATTACCTGACAAAATTGATACTGCAACGTTCGAAAACGGTAAAATGGTAATTAACGGACAAGAATTTGAAATGCCAAAAACCGTAAAAGAAGCAGAAGAACTTGCAAACGGGGAAAATATTAAAATATATAGATATTCTGACGGCGAAAAAGATTTTGAGATATATGATTCAAATAACAATAATATCGGAATAATAAGATATGATAAAAATGGTAACATTTCCAAAGAAATAGAAACAACCTATAAGGATGGTAATCAAGCATCAACCATTTTAAGAGATGCTGACGGTAAGGTTATCAGATCAGAAGAATATACCTATAATCAAGATGGCAGAAAAACAGCAATTATGTATAAAAATGCTGATGGCAAGGTTACCAGATCAGAAGAATATACCTATAATCAAGATGGTAATATAACATCTACTATTTATAAAGATGCCGATGATAATGTTACCAGTTCAACAGAATATACCTATAATCAAGAAGGCAGACAAACAGCAACTATTTATAAAGATGCTGATGACAAGGTTACCAGATCAATAGAATATACCCATGATCAAGATGGTAATATAAAAGCCGAGATTGATAAAGATGCTGACGGTAATATTGAAAGCGGATATGATTATGTAAATCATAAGCCTTTAAACCAAGCTGAGACAAAACAACTGGCTGCAGAACATGGTATCCAGGATGGAGTAATTCCGGGCAAAGTGACTGATGAAACTCCGGCAGCAGATGCTGAAACTAAAAAAAGCAGATTAAAACTAGGACCAAAAGCACAAGCTGTTGTTGATAAATTCAAAAAGCTAAAAGAAAAAGCTGATAATCTTGTTAAAAAATTAAATGAAAAAAGACTACAGCACAGAGTTAAACGTACAACTACAGAAATAGATGCAAACGGCAATACTGTTGAAATAGCATACTTAAGCGGAAAGAATGATAACAAAAGAATTGAAACCGTAAAAAATCCTGACGGTAAAACTCTTGAAGTACGCAGATTCGATTCTAAAGGCCGCTTGACATCAAGAAAAGTCACAACAGATAAGTATGATCTTGATATCAAGTACGATAAAAACGGAAATGAAATATCTTTTGTCAGAAAGATTAAAAATAAAGACGGTCAAGTAATTACAACAGAAAAATCAAAAGATAAAGGAGAACACTCATTTGGTTATACAAATGCCGACGGAAATAATGTAAACGTTATATTTGAAGACGGAAAGAAAGTAAAAACAGAAGTTTCTAAAAACGGCATTATTAAATCTGAAACAGAATACACACAAAACGGAACAATTGAAACTACTTATCCTGATGGTAAAAAGCCTAACCAATGGAATGAATCCACAACAATATGGAAAGATAACAAAGGCAATATTTATAGACAAAAAGAACTGTTAGCTGACGGTAGTATATACGAAAAAATAACTTATGATGATGGAACTAAAGTAGAATTTACTGCATCAAACGGTGGAATATATACTAAAGTTACGAAACAAGGTGAAGAGCCTATAAATTACAAATACAATTATGAAAATAAACTATTTGAAGCAATTGACAAAGATGGTAATGTAACTCATCGCGGGAAAATGCACGACGGTACCTGGACTGAACTTGATGAAGCCGGCAAACCAATAAAAACATATAGACATAAAGATAATTCTCATTCTGGCAGAAAACTTCTCGGTGGTGCTGCAGTAGCTGGAGTTGTAGGAACAACAGCCTACGGCATATCACAGTTAGCAAACAGTGATGCAGAACAAGCGGTACCAGAAGAAACACCAGGTGCTGATGAAAGTACAGAAGCTGACGAAACTACAGATACTGATGAAACTACAGATACTGATGAAACTACAAATACTGACGAAACTCCAGGTACACAGTATAAAGAAGAAACGCCAGATGCTGATGAAACAGACGATTCTGATAGCGACAGTGAAACACAAAAACCTCCGGTGACGACTACACCGAACGGCGGCACAACTCCAACTACACCGAACGGAGGCACAACGCCAACTACACCGAACGGCGGAACAACGCCAACTACACCGAACGGCGGAACAACTCCGACTGCACCGAACGGCGGAACAACGCCAACTACACCGAACGGCGGAACAACTCCAACTACACCGGATGAAGGCACAACTCCGACTACTCCAACAACTCCTGCACCACAACCGGAAGAAGATACAACAGAACCACAAGAAAAACCAACAATTAAAGATCCGATTAGCGGTCGTGACCCGGAAACAGGAGAAAAACGAGAAATTACGGCTCCGGAAAGAAAAGAAATTACAGATCACATTAATGAAGCAAAAAATAAAGAAGATATCAAACTCATACAAAAAGAAATACGTTCATTCAAGAGATTTCCGGGAAGAAAAAATCTCCGCAGAGCACTTCGTGCAAAACGCAGAGCCTTGAGAAAACCGGATTCAGAACGCAGACAAAATAAACTTGAAAAACGTATGGAAAAAGTCGAAATGGATAATATAAAGTATTCAATAAAAGAATACGACTATACTGAACCACCTAAAAAAGATTTTGAGGACGATAACACATTTTTAGCATAATAAATAACCCCGGTCAGCAATAAAACTGTCCGGGGTTTTAAAATACTTAATTTTCACTAACTAATTTATATATCTCATTTTTAGGTTTATCCGTAAGAATCGATAAGATTTTGGAAATATCTTTTGTACTATATCCGGCATGTTTTAATTTTTCAATCTGAGGCATAACATCAATAGAGTCTTTAATAGTTTTATATACCATACAAACAATTTCACCTTTAATACCGTCTTTAAAATAATCAATAACATTTTCAACGGTATCAACAATCGATTCCTCAAATAATTTTGAAAGTTCCCTTGATATCCCAATCATTGTATTATTACCGTTTATTTCCTTTATTTTTTCCAGAGTTTTCATAATACGATTTGGAGATTCATAAAAAACTATATTTGAATTAGCAAAATCGGTCAAAACCTCTTTTATCTCATTTTCACCTCTTGGCATAAACCCAATGAAAGTAAAAAACTCATCATCTCTTGGAATTCCTGAAAGAAAGGTGGTAACAGCACATGCACCCGGAAGAGCGGTAAAGGATATTTTATTCTCAATTAATGCCTTCAACAAATAACTTCCCGGATCACAAATCATAGGAGTCCCTGCATCAGAGACAAGAGCAACTTTTTTTCCCTCATTTAACAAATTCAGAAAAAATTCAACACGGCTTTTTTCATTATACTTATGATAGGAAATAAGTTTAGTCTTAATATCATAATGATAAAGAAGTTTTTGAGTTATTCTTGAATCTTCACATGCAATAACATCAACTGATTTTAAAACATCAATTGCACGAAAAGTGATATCCTGTATATTACCAATTGGTGTCGGTACAATATAAAACTGATACTCTTTCATTAATAATCCTGACGACCTCTGGCAGCGAGATATTCACGAATAGTAGCCAGAGCAGATTGAACAATTCTTGTAATTCTGGAAGGAGAAAGTCCAATTTGTTTTGCTATATCTTTTGCCTGCATATTACGATAAAAACGATACTCAACTACCGTTCTTTCCTTTTGAGGTAATGTAGCAATTGCTTGTTTTATCAATTTACTTAATTCAACGATTTCAGCCTTTTCATCTGGAAGGGCAGACGGGTCTTTTATAAAATCAAATGGAGAATCATTGTCTGTTGCAGATGCAGCCAGCCCATCAATTGAAAGAATCGTTTCATAAACCGCTTCTTTTACTTTTCCCGCAGATGTTCCATCTTCTGAACTATCATCATCTGATGAATCCGTTTTATGTTTCATTGAATACCATTTATAACGGTGTCTTAACTCATTTCTGATTGCCCACTTAACGGCAGTTCCCATATAAGCATCATTGTATTTTGCAAGCTGTTCTTCTGTCTTATTTTTAATCATTGCCTGCACAGCGATAATGCCGATACTAACGAGCTCTTCGTACTCTACCATATGGTTTGGAACTCTTCTCTGCTCTATCTTGGCAACCTTCTGAACTATACTGACATATTGCTTAAGTAAATTTTGATTCATATTATATCGATATTTAATTATTACCTATTGTTTATGTTACCTTGATTTGATTTATTTTTCAAGTTGTAAACAAAAAGTAAAATTTCTGCAACAGCTTTGAATAATTCCGGCGGAATTTGCTGGCCTATTTCCACCATTCTAAATACAGCTCTGGCAACCGGCGGGTTATCAATTACGGGTACATTATTTTCTTCTGCAATTCTTATTATTTCTTTTGCAATAAGTTCAGAGCCTTTCATGATAACAGTCGGAGAAAGCATGGTTTCTGCATCGTATTTTAAAGCACAGGCAACGTGAATAGGGTTTCTAACAACAAAATCCGCCTCTGCAACCGAATCCATAGCCCCTTGCTGCAGCATTTGCATACGGCGTTGTCTTAATGCAGATTTTACATGCGGATCACCTTCCTGGTTTTTATACTCATCTTTTATTTCTTTAAAAGACATCTTTTGATCTTTCATAAATTTCCAACGGGTAACACCGTAATCAGCAGCAGCAATAATAAGAAATGCAATACAAGCTTTGTATATAAAATCAACTATCAGGTTACCAAATTCTACCATTACAGCAAAATTATTATCAATTGCAGCAAGCATTAAAATACTTTCCAAGTGGGCTGAATATACAGACCAACCTACAACACCTAAAATAACTACTTTCAAAATATTCTTAAAAAGTTCAAATAATGTTTTAACTGAAAGTAAGTTTTTAAAATATTTTGTCGGATTTAGTTTATCCAATTTTGGTATCAATGGTGCAATTGCAACAAGCGGCCCGACTTGAATAAAATCTCCTATTATCGCAACAAATGCTGCAACTATAAGTACAAGACCTATTATCGTAACCGTCGGAATTACAGCTGTTGTAAAAATAAAAGTATATCCTATTGTATCCAGATGCTGGTTTGGAATCTGTTCATACAAAGTTCGAAAAAGCCCGTTAAGCATATTCCACATCAAAGGAGCCATCATTTTAATAAATGAAAAAACAACCAAAAGTGAAAGTGCAGTTGAAACATCTTTTGATTTTACAACTTGTCCTTCTTTTCTTGCCCGCTCCAATTTCTGTGGTGTGGCATCATATTGCTTGTCTTCATCACCCATTAGATATTTCCTTGATAGTTAAATTTTATGGCAATATATTATCATAAACTTTTCAATGAATCCATCAATGTCAAAAATTCAGGCATTGAAATATTTACCCACTGAAATTCTTTAACCAAAATTTCTTTTTGTGAAATAAGACCTGCAATATACAGTGTCATTGCAAGCCTATGATCATGGTAAACATCAACATCACTTCCGCCTGCAATCTTTTGTTTTCCGTTAATTATAAAACCGTCAGGAAGTTCATCTATATCTATACCGAGTTTCCTGAATTCATTCACAACAGCTGATATTCTGTCCGCTTCTTTATTTCTTAAATCTCCGGCATCAGTTATACGGGTTTCACCGTCAGCCTGAGTTGCTAAAAGAGCGATAACAGGAAGTTCATCGATAAGCCGCGGGATATCCGCACCATTAATGTTGCAGGATTTCAAATCTGAATACCGGACACGCAAATCTCCAATTTTTTCCCCTGATACAATTCTTTCATCAAGAATTTCAAGTTTTCCGCCCATTCGTTTCACAACATCGATTATACCCGTTCGGGTTTTATTAAGCCCGACATTTCTGATGATAATATCAGAATTTGGAACAATTAATGCCGCAACAATAAAAAATGCGGCAGAGGATATATCACCGGCTACAAAAATATCACGTGCTGCAAGTTCTGATTTTTGAATAGAAACTTTATTCCCTTCGACAAAAATATCAGCCCCCATATATTCAAGCATGATTTCAGTATGATTTCTCGATTTGTATGGTTCAATTACTGTTGTAACCCCATCAGCAAACAACCCTGCAAGAAGAATCGATGATTTGACCTGTGCAGATGCAATAGGTGAATTATATTCAATTGAATGAAGAGGTGTACCATGTATTTTTAACGGAGCTTTGCCCTCATTAGATTCAATTTTAGCCCCCATCATGGAAAGCGGAATAATAACTCTTTTCATAGGACGTTTTGAAAGGCTCTCGTCACCTATAAGTGTCGAATTGAATTGCTGTCCTGCCAGAATACCGGAAACAAGACGCATGGTAGTACCTGAATTTCCGCAGTCTAAAGGGGGTAAATATGGAGATAGCGTTCCTTTTGAATTAACTTTTATCGTATTTTCGTTTATAAATTCAATATCAACCCCTAGATTCTTGAATAAACTAGCAGTTGAGCGGCAATCCGCAGCATAAAGAAAATTATTTATCACAGATTTTCCTTTAGCAAGAGAAGAAAACATAACAGCCCTGTGAGATATAGATTTATCTGCCGGAATAATAATTTCACCGGTTAATCCCTTTTTTAACATGGAAACAGCGATATCCATTATTGCACCAGCCTATCTGTTTCATTAAATATAACCATATAAAAATCAGGATGCGTTAAATTCGGGTTATCTTTCATAAATTTTTTCACATTGAATTTCTCAATATATTTATCCAATTTTGCAACGACCTTCGGACGGTCTTGATTCGCAATTTTTAACTTATCAATATAAAGTTCCGCCATAAGCTGGACTTCTTTTTCAGTCAAAAGCGGACGTCCGCCAATTTTAACTTCATCAGCTTCAACCTGTTCCAGCCATTTTTTTTCTTGTTTCTTTTGTTGTTGTTCTTTTCTGCGCCCGTCAGAATCAGTGGAAGCACCCATTTCAATTGCCTGCTGTTCTACTTGAGCCAGAAAATTATTTATAAAACTAAACATCAACTTTATAATAAATAATATCCTTAAAAAAGTAAAGAATATTTAATAATTGAGCAAAAATTATTTGTTTTTGATAAAATAATTTAATGTGAGGTTGGGAGTTTATGAAAGAGCGAATCGCATTATTTACTATTTTAATAGGGCTGACAGCCTTTTTGTATATGTTCCAATATCATGTTAATACTTTATGGGGATATGTACTATTACTAACGTTTATGAGTATATACGGCATATACTCAACACTTGCGCTTCAACATAAAAAAAGGAAATTAAAAAAACAACCTGTAAAAATCAACGAAAATTTTAAACCGTTTGTATCAATTCTAATCCCTGCACATAATGAAGAAGGGGTAATTGCTTATACTGTCGATAATATAATGAAATTAAATTATCAAAATTTTGAAGTTATCATAATCGATGATAGAAGTACCGATAATACTGCTAACATCATACGAAACCTTGAACTTAAATATAAAGATAAGGTTAAAACACTTATAAGACAAGAAGGTGCATTTCCGGGAAAATCAGCAGTATTAAATGACGCAATTAAAATTGCAAAAGGCGAAGCAATACTCGTATTTGATGCAGATGCAACAGTCGAACCTGATTTTTTAAATAAAATGGTTCCATGCCTTGAACCTGCAGATGTTGGCGCTGTACAAGCAAGAAAAGTTATTAGAAATGGCAGTTACAATCTTTTAACAAAATGCCAGTATAATGAATACGTACTTGATACATATCTTCAAGTCGGGCGTGATGCAGTAAAAGGAGCAGTTGAACTTCGAGGAAACGGTGAACTAATTAAACGCCAGGCAATTGATGATATTGGAGGATGGAATAATTATACAATCACTGATGACCTTGATATGTCTACAAGACTACATATAAAAGGTTGGGATGTCAGATATTGTCAATCAGCAGAAGTATATGAAGAAGGAATTATTTGCCTTATACCATTATTCCGTCAGAGAAGAAGATGGCTTGAAGGAACAATCAGAAGGTATCTGGAATACTCAATGGAAGCAATCAAATCAAAAACAATGTCATTGAGAGCCAAACTCGATATGATTGCTTATATTACACAATTTATTATGCCGTTATGGATGATATTAGAAATCGTTATACGTGCCTTCAAAGCACTGACCGGTAAAGGTATTCTGCAAAATGAACTTGTATCATCCGTTGTTATTGCAGCGATTACAGCCGCCGGATTTTTTATGGCAATCAGATATAGTTTAAGACGATATGATAGCCAAAAACGTTGGAATGCTCTGATACAAGCTAGTTATACCGCAATCTATATGTTGATTATCTGGTTCCCTATGGTTTTATTTATTTGTGCTAAAATATTATTTTGTAAAAAAGATTTAAATTGGGGCAAAACAGCTCATGGGTTAGTTATGGAAAAAGAAGCCGACCATAACAATATAAATAGTAAAGAAAAAGAATTACAAGAGGTATAAAATGAATTTAGAAGCAGTAAAAGAAAAAATAAGACAAGTTCCGGACTTCCCGAAAAAAGGTATACAATTTTTAGACATAACAACAGGTATAAAAGATGCTAAAACTCTACAAACAATGATTGATTTTTTGTATGAGCAGTATAAAGATAAAAAAATTGATTACGTTGCCGGTATTGAATCAAGAGGATTTATTTTTGGGATGCCACTGGCATATAAATTAAATGCAGGCTTTATTCCAATCAGAAAGCCTAATAAACTTCCGGCAGAAACAATTACAGAAAGTTATGATTTAGAATATGGTTCAGATTCAATAGAAATCCACGCAGATGCTATAGAGCCAGGAGCCAATGTTGTTGTTATAGATGATTTACTTGCAACAGGCGGTACAGCAACCGCAGCATGCAATTTAATAAAAAAAGCCGGCGGACATGTTGATTCTGCTGCATTTATCATTGAATTAACACCATTAAATGGTGCAGACAAGATTAAAAATACAGGTGTAAACGTTATATCAATGTTAAAATACGATTTAGATTAATCGGATATAATTACACATATATTACAAAAAAAGATACACAGGTTAAATAAAAACCTGTGTATCTTTTATCTTGTTAATTAGACTAAATAATTTCGTTATAAGCTGACGGATTTGTTAATAAATCATAATTAATTTCATTTTCATTATCAGCTATAGCTGCAGCAACGACAGCATCTGATGTTACGTTGATTAAGGTTCTCATCATATCTGTCAATCTTTCTATTGTAAATAAGAATGCAAAGCCGGCAACCAATTGTTCCGGAGATAATCCCATGCCGTTTAGAATCAATGCGATAGTAATCAAACCAGCACCAGGAATACCCGCACAAGTACTTGATGCAACTATTGCCAGTAAAGCTATTTGAATAATCAAGAATGGCGATAAAGCAACACCGTAAGCTTGTGTTAAGAATATTACCGCAACTGTTTGCAATAATGCAGTACCATCCATACTTAAAGTTGCACCAAGAGGAAGTACAAAACTCGAAACTTTATGAGAAATTCCTCTCTTTTCGCAACAAGCAATTGTCAAAGGTAATGTTGCAGAAGAACTTGCTGTACCAAATGCGACCATCATTGCTTCTGCAATTGCTGCATATAACATAAGGACCGGTACTTTTGAAAAGACTTTTAAGAATAGAGGATATACAACTAATAACTGTATACCAAAGCCAATCGCCAGTACCAACAAATATTTTGAAATACTTGAGAATATATCAATACCAAATGAAGATACAGATACAGCAGTCAAAGAAAATACACCGGGAGCTGCAAAGAACATAATCCAATCCGTAACTTTCATTGTTGCAGCAAAAACCGATTCAAAGAATGATACAATTGAACGATTTACATCTCCTACTTTTGCTAACGCAACAGAGAAAATCAAAGCAAATACAATAATCGGAACCATGTCTCCTTTTGCTATTGATTCTAATGGATTTTTAGGAATAAATCCTAAGAATATATTCAACAGGTTATCTCTTTGGACCTCTATTGTATGTGAAACTTGTGACTGGATACTTACAGCGACATCAGAATTAATATAATGTGCAGCACCCAACCCCGGTTTAAATACTAAAGCAAGAAATGCACCTATTACTACAGCAGCAATGGTTATAATTCCGTAATACAGAACCATTTTTTTGCCGAATTTCCCAAGCTGCTTGTTATCACCTACACTTGTTATACCTATAACAATTGCAGAAATAACTAACGGAATAACAACCATTTGAATCAATCTGATAAACAATTGACCTACGAAAGTCAATACATTTATTACAAACGGATTCGAATGAGTATGTAATAATGCGCCAACAACAATACCGGCGACTAAACCAAAAAATATGTGCCAATTTCTTTTAAAGCCTAAACCGAGGGCAATTAGCACTTGCATGTGTAATTTCATTCGATAAATCCTCTCATAACATAACCATAATTTATACTCAAATATTGTACTAAATTATATTAAATATTTCAAGTAAAATCTGGTTTATACGACTATTAAATCCTTACTTTCATCAAGCACTTTTACAAGAGCAGATAAATGAGCCATCAAAGTTTTAAACTGAGGAATTGTTAAGCTTTGAGCCCCATCAGAATAAGCTTTGTCCGGATTATTGTGTACTTCAACCATTAGACCATGCGCACCTGCAACAACAGCAGCCTTTGACATAGGTTCGATTAAATAGCGCTTTCCTGTTGCGTGGCTTGGATCAACGATTATCGGTAAATGTGAATACTTTTTAATTACAGGAACAGCTGCTAAATCCAAAACATTCCTTGTATAATTTGAATCAAAACCTTTTATTCCTCTCTCACACAAAATAACATTTTCATTACCGTTATATAATATATGTTCAGCAGCTAATAAAAATTCTTTTATACCTGCTGCCGGCCCACGTTTAAGCATAACAGGTTTGTTTGTTTTTCCTATTGCTTTTAAAAGCTTAAAGTTTTGCATATTTCTTGCACCGACCTGAACAATATCAGCATAATCACAAACCAAAGGTAAATCTAAGGTATCCATCACTTCTGTTATAACAAGAAGTCCGGTTTTATCGGCAGCGTTTCTTAAGTATTTCAAGCCTTTTTCTTCTAAACCTTGAAAATCATAAGGAGATGTTCTAGGTTTGAATGCACCGCCTCTCAAGATTTCTGCACCAGATTCTTTTACTGCTGCTGCAATTTCTAATAGTGCATCAAAATCTTCCTCAACACTGCAAGGACCTGCCATTACAACAGGTTTATTTTCTCCGCCGATTTTTACACCATTAGAAAATTCAATAACAGTATCTTCTTTTTTACTTTCTCTACTTGCTAGTTTAAATGGTTCTTGAATAAGCTTTACTTCTCTAACACCATCAAAAGAATTAATAGAATGCGGCTGAACAAGACGTTTATCACCTATCGCTGCTATTACAGTAAATACTTCACCATAGTTTATATTAATCTTAAAATCATTTTCTTCTAAGTGCTTTACAACTTTATTAATCTGGGCTTCTGTTGCTCCAGGTTCCATAATTATTATCATTTTCTTATTCTCCTTATGTATCTTTATTATAAGTGTTGATTAATTCATTGCAAATTTATTTGTTTCTTATATGCACAAAGTCTGTAGTTTTTTGTAATCTTCGCTTATAGGAAGATTTTGATACAGGATATTAATTGGTTTTTGATATTCATCTGTTATAATAAACTTATGAAAAAAGAAATTTATTATTTAGGGCCCAAGACTGCATATTCAGATTTTGCAAAAGAACAGTTAATAAAAACATTTAATCTTAAAGACTATCAAGAAGTCCCAATGCGAACAATAACAGCTGTCATTTCTGAAATAAACAAATGGGAAAATCCTAAAAATTTAGCAGTTCTCCCTATTGAAAACTCTATTGAAGGCATCGTTAAAGAAACTATTGATAATTTATCAAAAATAAATGACCCTAATATAAAGATTCTAGGAGAAACCGTTGTAAATATTGAACACTGTTTAATTACTTATTCAAAAGATTTTTCACAAATAAAAAAAATAATTTCACATCCTCAGGCAATTTCACAATGCTATGATTACATTTATAACAAATTTCAAGACAATATAATACTTGAATCCGAATCGTCAACTGCGAATGCTGTACAGTTAATTGATAAAACAAAACCTGAAATTGCAGCAATTGGTAACGAATATTCAGCAAGATATTTTAATAAACCAATATTAGACCAAAATATAAACGATGAAAAATTTAATCAAACAAGGTTCATTCTTCTAGGAACACCTGATAAAATCAATAAAACCAATAATGATAAAACAAGTATTACTTTTTCTACAGAAAATAAACCTGGAGCATTGTGTGATATTTTAACTATACTTAAAGAAAATAATATAAATATGACTTATATTTCATCAAGACCATCAAGAAAATCGTTAGGAGAATACATGTTTTACATAGATTTTGATGGAAATGTTCTTGATAATACTATATCAAAAGCTATGTTTGCACTTTTACAGCACGTAAAAACATTTAAACATCTTGGTTCATACCCTAAATTTAAAGAATAAATCTTGCAATTTAATAAAAAAAAGCTATAATGGCTAATATGGATATTAAGTTATCCGTTGACAGTAAATTTAGGAGAAACAGTATGTACCAAGACGAAACACTTATTTGTGAAGACTGCGGCAAAGAATTTGTATTTAGTGCCGGAGAACAAGAATTCTACGCAGAAAAAGGATTGACAAATAAGCCAAAAAGATGTCCGGATTGTAGAAAAGCTAGAAGACAAAAGAACAGAAGAAGAATGTATGATGCTGTTTGTTCTAAATGCGGAGCGCAAACCCAAGTTCCATTTAAACCGATGCCGGGACGAGAAGTTTTGTGTAAGGCTTGCTTTGATGCACAAAAACAACAAGCATAATTATTTAATATTTAACTTTTATAAAAAGACCTGAATATAAAATTCAGGTCTTTTTATTGACTTTGGAGGTTATTATTGTGACATTTTATACTACGTCACAAACTAATGAAACCTTTAGCAGTTTATTATAAATCATTACAAAAGTTTACAAATAATTATTCGTTTAATAATTTATCTGCAAGAGGCGATTCGACAGTACCATTTAGAGTCTTTGAAACCCGTTTGATATTTTCTGCCATAACATCCATCTGATTTGTCCAGATAAAGTTATCAAGAACGTATTTTTCGCCCTTTGCAAAATCTCCGTCAATTTGTACACGAATTATTTCTTCCAGCATTTTTCTTGCAGTCGGGACCATTTTATCAATATTAACGGTTAGAACACCTTTCATATCAATAGTTAATGCACCTTCTTTGAGAAAATAGTAATTCTGCATTACAGAACGTACTCTATGCGCCTGAGATAATGTAGGTTTAGATTTAAGCATATTATCAGCGGCATAAGTCACAATAATCTGGTCACGTTCTTCTTTTGTGTACATCCCGTTTTCAACAAGGACATCAAGCATAGCAAGAGAAGTCATATCTGCCTTGTTTTCTTCTATGATTGATTTATATTTTCCTAATGCTTCGGTTCCAGAATTTGGGCCTAAAGAATGAGCATTTTCGTGCCCGATTGTGAACCAGTGGTCAGCCTCATCGTTATAATATTTGTGTTGTTCTTTGTTTAAAATTGCATCAAGTCTGTCCTGAAGTTTTTTCTTTGCATCATCGCTTGTTATCAATCTGATTTGTCGGTGGTAAACATTACGTCTGCCGCCGCCGATTGAGATTGAAAGTTTATCATCATTCGGCAGATTTTCTGCAAGAGTAATACCTGCACGAAATGCTCCGACATCTCCTGCAACCATTACCAAATCTACATCAACCATAGTTTGTTTTGATTCTTTATCGTGCGATATATTTTGAGTGTATTCATCATTAAACGGCATGTTTTTTGCCATAACAGGTAGAAATTCTTTTACTTTAAGAATAGCCTCTGTTCCTTTTTTATTAACAATACCTACTCTGCCGCCCAAGAAATCTTTTGCAACCGGAGTTATTCCATTTTTATCTAGTAATGATTTAAGTTCTTCATTTTCAATAACTGTTTCTGTCATTTCATCAGAATAATTTTCTCTGGTTATCGTAAATTCAAGAGGTGTATCCTGTAAAGTTGCCCATTTTTTATCCGCATAAGCATCAAGCATAGGGTCTGGTTCTCTTAGAGCTTTTGCCTGCAGATGAAGATATTCATTAAAATCCGTATTTGTAGATGTTTCTGCTGCTTTTTCTAGTTCATCTGCCATTCTTGCAAAGTCTTCTTTAAACTTATCAATATAGTCAACAGCCTTTAATTCATCACCGCATCTTTCAACAACAGAACGCTGGTTTAGAATATTTTTTACATCTTCAACTTTTCCTTCGTTAAGCATTTTTATCAAAATTGAATGAAATTCATCTTTTGTTAAATCTTCAGGATAAATACCTTTGCCCGGCATTTCGTGTACGCCTTTGGCAAGTTCAATTATATTGGACTCCCTGTCAATTGCACACAAGCCCTTTTGTGCATCATACAATATTTTAGTCAATTCTGCTTGTTTATTACCTTTTTTGATTTCTTCATTAAGAAATTCTTCAAAAGGAAGGTTATGACAGCTGTCAAGCTGCTTATTTATAACTTCTAGTATTGCAGCTGCCTTTACAAGATGTTTTAGTGCTTGTTTATCACCATCGGCTAAAGATGTATATTCCGGAGAATCAACATCAAGCATTTTCTTAGTCGTAAGATAATCTTTGTGTGTTCTTTTTTCTAATTCTTCCATTGAGAGATTTAATTCATACTGTTTCATATATTATCCTTTCACAACAAATCTAATATTCTAAATATATCATACTTTCTAAAAAAATAGATAGTACAACTATTATAATCTTGTGTTAGTTTAATTCTTATGATATAATCAACCCGAAAAGAGGGCGTTTTATGAGAAATATAATTATTTACAGTGAAGATAAACAAAGCAAAATTAAAGACTTATTAATTGATATAGATGATGTTGATATAAGAGTCGAAACACCTGAAAAAATGCGTGAACACGCTGTATTAAATCCGGCACTAATCATTCCGGAAAAGGTTGATAATCTTAATAATATATTAATGACTACAAAATTTATTTGCCCATTATTATTTATCGGTGAAATTCCAGAAAATACAACCGTACGCGCAGAAGGATATGATTTCATCAAAGAACCTATTAATAAAAAAGAACTTGAAATAAGGGTAAATACGTTATTAAAAATTACTTATTACAAAAACAGAATGAATGAAGTAAGTACAACAGACGAACTTACAGGGCTTCACAACAGAAAGTATTTACAAGAACAATTAGAAGCAGAAATTTCACGTGCAAAACGTTACGGAACAAAATTATCCTGCATTCTGTTTGACTTGGACTATTTCAAAGTAATAAACGACTGCTACGGTTATGAATGGGGCGATATTCTTCTCACCAAAATTGCAGGTATTATGGCAAATGCAGCAAGAAAAGAAGATATCGTAACAAGATACGGAGATGAAGAATTTCTTTTAATACTGCCTAACACAACAGAAGAAAATGCGTTTATCTTTGGAGAAAGACTCCGCCGGGAAGTAGAAAAATTTGAATTTATACCGGCAGGCGAAGAAGAAGCACATCCGATTACAATATCAGGCGGCATTTCAACGTTTCCTTGCATGGAAGAAGTTGCAGAAGATGCAAATACTTTAATCAGATATGCAGAACATGCATTATATAATGCTAAAAAACGCGGTAAAAACAAAATAGTTCAATTTTCGCAAATGAATTTAGAATACTAAATAATTAATTCAATACAAGTAAAAAATACTCTCTAAAATAAGAGAGTATTTTTTTACTACTTCAAAGCTTTATTCTTTATCTATTGATATTTCCTGAGTTGATTCCTCTATACGTTTCGCCTTATAACTATATCCGGCATAAATAGCAATTCCTATAAGCAGCCATACAAGAAAATATGACGACGATTCAGATTTTGCACTGAATTTACAGTACATTAAAAGAGCACAGGTAAGAATACCTAATATCGGGAACCAAGGACAAAACGGAACTTTAAACGGTCTTTCTCTGTTTGGTTCCGTTTTTCTAAGAATAAGAACAGCCAAACAAATAATAATAAAAGAAGTAAATGTCCCGAAATTACATAATTCCGCAGAAATATTCAAATCCATGAATAAAGCACAAACCATAACAACAAGACCGGAAAGCCAGGTTAAAACGTGCGGTGTCTTATATTTTTTATGAATAGCAACAAGAGATTTAGGAATAAATGAATCACGGCTCATTGCGAATAATATTCTTGTAGTTCCAAGTTGATATATCAAAAGAACAGATGTTAATGCGCATAATGCACCAACAGAAATAAGTCCTGCATACCAATCCTTCCCGATAACACGCATTGCATGTGCCAGAGGAGCTTGAGTATCAACCATATGAAACGGAATAATTCCTGTTAACACAAGTGCAACCATAACATATAAAAGAGTACACAGAACCAGTGTTCCCATTATAGCTATCGGTAAATCTCTCTGCGGATTTTTTGTTTCTTCGGCAGCTGTTGAAATTGCATCAAAACCGATATATGCAAAAAATATTACAAAAGCACCCATAAATACACCGTCAAAACCGTTTGGCATAAAAGGAGTCCAATTTTCAGGTTTTACATAAAATGAACCAACAACTATAAACGAAAGAATGATAAACATATTTACACCGACCATAATGCTGGCGAATTTTGTTGACTCTTTTATTCCTTTAATAAGTAATATGGTTAAAAATAAAACAATCAAAATTGCAGGAAGATTAATCGCAATAGGAATATCTATAAAATGTAAATGCAAAAACGGCATTTTATCATGTACATTCCAACCATATTTATCACACATTGCATACATTGTTCTATAGTCATTTCTAAGCCATAGAGGAGAATTAACCACAAAAGCAGGCAAAACATGTTTAAAACCTTTTAAAAACTGTACAAAATAACCTGTCCATGCGCTGGCAACCGTGATATTTCCGATAGCATATTCAAGCATTAGAATCCAGCCAACCATCCATGCCATAAATTCACCCATTGTCGCATAAGTATATGTATAGGCACTGCCTGCAACAGGCATCATTGCTGCAATTTCAGAATATGAAAGAGCCGAAAACAAACTTGCAATAGCAGCTAAAACCATTGATATAACAACTGCAGGGCCGGCACCCGCACCATCAGCAGTATCTTGTATCGCACTGCCAATTATTGTAAAAATTCCTGTGCCGACAACCGCACCTATCCCTATTACAATAAGGTCAAATACGTTTAAAGTTTTCTTTAGTTCTGAATTATTTCCCGCATCAATTAATTCATCAGCGGATTTGCGTTTAAGTAAATTACTTAGTAACGAATTCTCTTTCACTTTCATCATTTTCAATACTTATTCTATTCATTTCGACTTTTCTATTCTTAATATATCCATATTGCAGGTAAATACCTAAACCTATTAATAGCCATACAGGGAACATTAAAGCGGATGCTGTTAATGATTTCATTGAATAAATCATTAAACCGCCGCAGCAAGCTATACCGAGTGATGGCAATAAAGGAGAACAAGGTACTTTGAAAGGTCTTGGTCTATTCGGGTCAATTTTTCTTAAAATCAATACAGCTACACAAACTATTATAAATGATGTAAATGTTCCAAAATTACATAACTGAGCCGCTACATCCAAATCAAGAGTCATAGTCCCAATCATACAAACAACACCGACAAGTATTGTTAATACATGTGGAGTGTGGTATTTCGGGTGTAATTTTTGAAATATTGTCGGCAAGAAGTTATCACGGCTCATTGCATACAATATTCGTGTAGCAGCAAGCTGTAAAACCAATAATACCGACGTCAAACCTGCAAGCGAACCTATTGAAATCAATCCTGCAGCCCAATTTTGATGAACCATTATCATTACATAAGCCATAGGCGCTTTTAAAAATCCGGGATCAATATGTCCTGATGAAGTACAATAAACACCGGTTAATACAAGAGCAACAGATACATAAACAACTGTTGTTGCAATCAAAGATCCGATTATACCAATAGGTAAGTCTTTTTGAGGATTTTTACATTCTTCAGCAGCTGTAGCAAGTGCATCAAAACCAATATATGCAAAGAAAATTATAAACGCCCCCATAAAAATACCGCTCATGCCGTTTGGCGCAAAAGGAACCCAGTTAGACGGTTTTACATAAAATGCGCCAACAAGAACAAACAATGCAATTACAGCAAGTTTGATTACAACCATCAATGTCGCCATTTTAGTAGAATCTTTAGTACCTTTTACCAAAATAGCAGTAATAATAGCAACGATTATACATGCCGGCAGATTAACAGAGAATGGTATTCCACAAATATGAGGGATTACATCTGCAGGATTTGCACCCATTGCTTGAATTTGGTGAACAGCACCTTTATAGTCATTAATCAACCATATCGGAGGATTAACAAGCCAATTAGGAAGATATGCGGCAAAACCTTTTACAAGCTGCATAAAATGATTAGACCACGCACACGCAACTGCAACATAGCCTACTGCATATTCAAGCATTAATACCCATCCGACCATCCAGGCTGCAAATTCGCCAAGAGTCGCAAAAGTATACGTATAAGCACCGCCCGCAACCGGAATCATAGTTGCAAATTCACTGTAACAAAGGGCAGAAAATATACACGCAAATGTTGCAATAACCATTGAAACAACAAGAGCAGGCCCTGCACCTAAGCTTTCATTACCTCCTGCAGCCGCAATCCCGACAACAGCAAAAATACCGGAGCCAATTATTGCACCAATACCTAATATAATTAAGTCTAATGCACCTAATGTCTTTTCGAATCCTGCACTACTTGCTTCTTTAAGCATTTCATCAGGATTTTTGCGTGTTAAAATTTTTGTAAAAAAATGGCTGAATATGCCTTGTGATTTTTTGTTTTCTGTCATAATCCTATTTTACCTTACATAATGGGAAACCGAGATTTTCTCTTTGTTTTACATAGAGTTGAGCGACTGCTGCAGCCATAGTTCTCACTCGGTTAATATAGTTAATACGTTCGTCTTTACTTATAACACCTCTTGCATCAAGGAGGTTAAAAGTATGAGAGCATTTCAAAACGTAATCATATGCAGGTAATACAAGTTCAGCATTTACGCAGTTATCTACTTCTTTTTGATAAATATCAAAAAGATTAAACAATGCCGAATCATTCGAATATTCAAAATTGTATTTTGATTGTTCAATTTCGTTTTGCAAATAAATATCGCCGTATTTTAATGTATCATTCCACATAATATCAAATACGGATTCTTTATTTTGAAGATACATTGCAATACGTTCAAGCCCGTAAGTAATTTCTAAGGCAACCGGCTTAATTTCTAATCCGCCGACTTGTTGAAAATATGTAAATTGAGTAATTTCCATACCGTCAAGCCAAACTTCCCAACCTACACCTGCAGCGCCGAGAGTCGGAGATTCCCAGTTATCTTCAACAAATCTAACGTCATGTTTAGACAAATCTATCCCCATAGCTTCCAAACTTTGAAGATAAAGTTCTTGAGCATTATCCGGTGAAGGTTTTAATATTGCTTGATATTGAAAATAATGACCTAAACGATTTGGATTTTCTCCATATCTGGCATCTGTCGGACGTCTGCAAGGTTCAACCATCGCAGTTGACCAAGGTTCCGGGCCTAAAACTCTTAAAAAAGTTGCAGGATTCATTGTAGATGCGCCCTTTTCAATATCATAGGGCTGTTGTATAACACAACCTTGTTTAGCCCAAAAAGCAGACAAGTTTAAAATTAAATCTTGAAAATTAAGTCCCATTTATTATTACACTTTCCAACATTGTATTATGTACACTTAATTTAGTATCTCAAAAAAGTTAAAAAAAATCAAATTATTGACAATGTTATTTAATTTACAATATTATAAAAATATTCTAGGGAGAGGTTTAAATGACAGAATATGTATTTTTAGATGGGCAATATATTGAATCTGACAAAGCCGTTATTCCTGTTCGCACGCACGCTTTTTTATATGGTACAGGTGTTTTTGAAGGAATAAGAGGCTACTATAACCAAGAAGAAAACAAAATGTATGTATTTAGAATGAAAGAGCACTATGAAAGAATGATGAGAAGTGCTAAAGTTATGTGGATGGAAAGTCCATATACAGTTGAAGAATACAGCAGAATAACTATTGATTTATTAAAAAGGAATGAATATAAGCAAAATGTCTATATTAGACCGACTTTGTACAAATCATCAATGAAAATAGGACCATCGCTTGATGATAACAAAGACTCGTTTGTATTATTTACAACTCCGTTAAATGACTATTATGATTCTGATAAAGGCTTAAACGTCTGTATATCAAATTGGCGCAAAAACAGTGATAATGCAATGCCGCCAAGTGTAAAAATTACAGGAGCATATGCAAATGCATCATTAATTAAAACAGACGCTCATTTTGCCGGATTTGATGATGCAATTGTCCTAAATGAAGCAGGGAAAGTTGCGGAAGGCTCCGGCATGAATCTATGTTTCGTAAAAAACGGTAAAATTATTACACCAAATACAACCGATGATATTTTGATAGGTGTTACAAGAAACACTGTACTTGAATTGGCAAAATATTTAGGAATCCCAACTGTAGAACGAGAAGTTAGCCGTTCAGAGTTGTATGTATTTGATGAAGTATTTTGCTGCGGAACCGGAGCACAAATTATGCCAATTGTATCAATTGACCATAGACAAATTGGTAATGGTAATACCGGCTTTATTACCAAAAAGATACAAAATTTATATTATGAAGTTGTACAAGGTAAAATAGAAGAGTTCAAACACTGGTGTACTCCGGTGTAGGTGATTAAGTGATTAAGCTGTTTCTAATCACTAATTACCATTCACTAAAAAAGAGGCAGGAAATGCAATTCAGGAGTCAAACAACTAAGTGAATAGATAAGTACTAACCCTCTCCTTGAGGAGAGGGAAGGGTGAGGTGTAATTCTTTTTGAAACTAATTAAGAACCAACTCACTCCTCAATATTCACTAACCACTCCTCACGAAAAAAGAAAGGATAACAATGAGTGAAAAGTAAACTAATATTCCGTCATTGCGAAAGAAGTAAAGCAATTTTGAATTAGCACTCTTAACAAAGAGATTCTTCGGGTTTCACCCTCAGAATGACAAATATCTACTCACTATTCACTACTCACTATTCACTAAATTATGATTACATTTTTAGGTAAAACAGTACAAAACTTTTTTCAGTCCCTGAAATATATTTTTTCAGGGAGAATGCGTTTTGTACATGTAATTTCACAAGCAGCAGCAATAAGTTATGATTCACTGCCGATTGCGCTAATTATCTCTATAATAGCAGCAGCAGTAATCACTATTCAGGTTTCAAAACAATTCTTGATGTCCGGAGCTGACAGCTACATTGGAGGGACATTAACGGTTGTAATTATAAGAGAAATAGCACCTGCATTTGTCGCATTATCAATAGGAGCACGTGCAGGAACGGCAATCTCGGCAGAAATTGCCAATATGCAGGTAACAGAACAAGTCGATGCAATTAAAACTCTTAAGGTTGACCCGGTCGGATACTATTTTGCACCAAGAATTGTTGCTGCAGGATTTACTGTCCCGATGGTAACTATTATTGCCGAATTATGCGGAATATTGGGAGGTATGGTTGTTGCATATATGACTATCAACCTCCACCCTAACAGATATATCAATTCTGTATGGCTCTGGCTAAATACAAGAGATTTTTATATAAGCATATTTAAAGCGTTCTGCTATGGAATTATTATAGCAAATGTTTGTGCTACACAAGGATATGAAACTCGTGGAGGTGCAAAAGATGTCGGAATTTCAACAACTCAAGCTGCAATAAAATCCACAATATATCTGTTAATTGCTGATTTCATAATCAATTTTTTATTTTATCTCTAAGCTTGCTGCGGCTGATCTTCTTTAATCAGATTTTGTTGCGTAAGCTGTTCTTTTGAAGCATCAATACCCTCTTTCTGACCGGTTAAACCTTCAGCAAGAGTATTTGCTAATTGGTCAACCTGACTATTAATCCAATTTTGAGCTTCATTCGCTAATGTAGTACTTATTGCCTCACTTAAACCTTTTCCACCTGCTAGGGCAGCAGCAATTCCCCCGACAGCAGAACTACCAGTTGCAGTTCTTAAACCTGCAGCAATTCCATCTGCTGCACCATTAGCTAAAATCGTTGCTGCATGTCCGGCACCTAACCCCAAAGTAACACCAGTTTCCGCAGCCGCTAAACCAGGGGCAGCTGCAGCTGCTCCAGAGTCAATAGCAGCATTTGTATACCCAGTCACTGCATCACCTTGTAATAAACCTACCTGTTCAAGCATCGCATTTGTAACTTCTGAAACACCTTCCTTAATAAAGGCTGCGGCTTGATTGGTAACAACAGTACCCAAGTTTTCTCCTCTGACTACAACATCAGTAATACCTTGAGCAAGTGATTCTGAGACTTTTTGCTGCATTTCTGTAGTTGCTGTAATTTGTTCTCCTAAAGCTGCTATTTGACCTGATTTATCATTATATTGTTTTAATAAATCTGCAATTCGTCCAGATACAGAAGATTTTTCATCTGAACCATCCGATTTTTGTGCTTTTATCACTGTTTCATTTCCATCTTTATCTTTTACAGTAATCTCTTCCGTTAATGCTTCTTTTGGCGGCAATGAGATTCCACTTTCCTCACATAGTTTAGTTAACTCTTCATATATTTGTTCTCTTTCTTCATTCAATTTTTGCTGTTCTTCAGTAAACGCTGTTGCTTCTTCACCTTGTGTACCTACCTGCACTGCAATTTGGGTCAAATTTGCCGCATAGTCCTGCAAATCTATACTGCCACTCGTAACTAATTGGTCAAGAGCAGCCAAATTCGCATCAATAAGTTTTGACTGTAACATTGTTAAAGTTTTTGTTCCTTTACCAATATTTGCAGCAGTTTTAGCACTATCTTTTGAAGCCGCAGCTGAATCATTTCCACCTAAGAGCATTTCCAAGAATTTTCCTGCAGCAGACTTTAATGCACCTTTCACTGATTGCTGTATTAATTGATTAGTTGCATTAAGTGCACCATCAAGCCCTTTACCTTCAATCAAAGAAGACGTAAAGACAGATACCCCATCTTGTGCAGTATTTACAACAGATGAAGGCAATTCACTCTTTTTCAGAGTTTCTTGTGGTTGCTGACCTCCGGATACACCGGATACTGGACCACTCATAGGCTTCAGCTCTCCTTTATTTAGTTACAATTGGGCATAGATATACTACGCTATTAATATAAAAACAAGCAAGAGCTATATAATTTCAGGGACTTCAAATTTCGTAACATTTCTTAGTACAACTATTTTTGTAAAACAAATTTTGCTAGGGATTGTGTACGTAAAAAC
>CALUXV010000024.1 GCA_944324835.1 Candidatus Gastranaerophilales bacterium | reverse complement strand
TACCCCTTGAGGGTACATCCGCCGCGGAGACATTATAAAAATCTTGAAAACTAAATACAATAGTGAAGTGTCGAAGTGGCGGAATTGGTAGACGCGCACGATTCAGGTTCGTGTGGTTAACACCTTGTGGGTTCGAGTCCCATCTTCGACATTTACTTTTTCTTTACTAAAAAGAAAAAGTAAACAAAAGAAAAGAACAAGAGGATTAATTTTTGATTCCAAAACAATCCTATTTACCCCTTTAAAAAAGACAGTACACCAGAAATATTCAAAACGCATGTAGACTTCAATCTATTATTTCTATGAACTTTTTATCTAAGAATCTCTTTGAATATGAACCGTTGTCTGCGGGAAAGGAATTTCTATTCCTAATTCATCAAATCGTTCTTTTATTTGAAGATTGAATGCACGTCCGACTTCCCATTGTTTCATTGGAATTGTTTTAAATCTTGCTCTTATTACAATGGCTGAATCATCAAATTTATCCAAACCGAGAATTTCTAGCGGTTCAAGAATATAATTTTTACAATTAGAAGTTTCTTGAAAATTTTCACCTAATTCTTTTAATACATTTATCACGTATTCAATATTTTCTTTGTATGCAACCCCAATATCAAAGACATAGTATGAATAATCTCTAGTATAATTTGTAACTATATCAACCATTCCGTTTCTAATATAATGAACTCTTCCGTTGATATCTCGTAATTTAATCATTTTTATATCAGCTTTTTCAACAACCCCTTGATAGCCTGATATTTCTACATAATCTCCGACTCTTATTTGCCCTTCCAAAAGCAGGGAAAAACCTGTTATTATATCTTCAAAGAACCGTTTTGCACCAAAACCTACCGCAACACCTAAAACTCCTGCAGCAGTTAAAATCGGACGTATATCAATCCCGAGATTGTTAAGAATAAACATGGCTGCAAATATTACAATTATTGTATCGGCAATAGATTTTATGATTGATTTAAGAGTAAATAACTGCTTTTTTAATTCAAAGTCATCTTTATACTTAACTATTTTGGTAATAAATTTATCTATCAGGAGATTAGATAATTTGATAACAGCATAGAAAAAAGCTATATGAACAATTGTTGTAAACCATTTTGCTTGAAGTGTACTGTTTATATCAATCATAGTCACCCCTTTATAAATTAAACATCTGTAATATATAGCCGGAAATAATACTAATAGCAATAAGTATTGATATTATCTTGGCTGTATCTTTGTAATTCCCGTGCTGTTTAAATAAAACTAACAAACCTAAACCAGCATTTGATAACAATCCTGCCATAACTGCAGAAAATTTTAATGTTCCGTTTATCAACATCATAGTAAGACCGACTGATATAGCGCAATTAGGTATCAAACCTAATATTGCCGTTATAACTGGCTCTACAAATCTTATATTATGAAAGAAATTGTGCACACACGGATACTGTAAACATACATTGATAAAGAAGTTTAAAAATATCGTTATAACAAGTATAAACCCGAATATATTTAAAGTATGTTTAAGCGGATGTATCAGCAATTCTTTAGGATGTCTCTCATCAATAGAATGATGACAGCAGCCGGAATGTTCTTCTATATTCTCTGTTATTGGAACATATTTAGTATCTTTTAGTACAAAGTCAATTAAATATCCGGCAATTATACCAATAATAAGTTTTAAAGATATAATCGGAATAATATAATGAACTTTATCAGGTTGAGTCAATAGAATCGGTATTGCCTCATCAGATGTTGCAAGATATATTGCAATCAACGTTCCCTTTGTAAGATATTTTCTTAAATATAGTGATGTTGCGATAATTGAGAATCCGCATTGTGGAATTATAGCCAACGCAGCACCGACAGCTATTGCTGCTTTTTCTGCACTTTTAATTAATTGATTAATTTTATCGGCATAAAAATATTCGATTGCTTCTATAATTAGAAAAACGATAAATAACAAAGGAAGAGTATGTATACTATCTAAAATAGCATCCAAAAGCCAATCAGCCATCGGAATGGAAGAAATTAAACCATCTACCCCTTCAAACAATTTGTCATTTAATAAATTACACGCATTTAAAAATTGAATAATCATAAAAATATGATATAACAAAATCATAAATAAAAAAAGGACAGGTGTTACCTGCCCTTTTTATCAATCAAAGAAATAATTCCATACCTGTTTTAAACCATTTAATATCGGGTGTTCTTCTGCCCATCTTTGTTCTTGAAATTGTTTTGCCTGAGCTTCTGTTCTCGTAGATGAAACACTCACATAAGACGGCGTACCTTCACCTGTTAATCTTGTATTATATGTACCATCACTCAAACTTGCTCCGGTATCCCATTGCCCGTCTTTATAATGAGTTTTCTTATTACCACCAAGAGCATTTTGGCGCATATTTACATGAAGAGAACTATTTTCTCCTCCTTCCATTGTCATTGCAGCATTAATATCTGCATCCGTTAAAATAAATTTTCCTTTAACAGCGTTACTGCCTTGTTCTGCTGCAGCCATTGACATACCTTCCAATGCTGCGAGCTGTTCTTTGGTTGTTTCAATTACATCAATTTTATCACCTTTTTCATTATAAATAGCACCATCAGCGCCTATATGATATTTTCCATTCTCAGTCTTTTCTTGTCCGCTGAAATCAATATTCATACCGTGCTGCACATAAATATTACGTATAACCGTTTTACCGCCGTCCTTGTAACTGAACTGTACTTTTGCTAAATCTGCGCCTTTTACCATATAAAATCTCCTTATACTCTTTGTATATATAAAGTATATATACAGCGTAAAAATTGATATTTTTTATTGGGTAATTTAACAAAAGTTTACATTATTAATTCAATGACAAAACTTATTTACTAAATAAAAAGACCGGAAATTTCCGGTCTTTTTATTTTAACTTGCTCTATCATCAAAATCTTTGCCGCCGACAATTTTTAAATGTCTGTTTGGTCCTTCACCAACCGAACGACTTTCTAAATTATGCTGTTCAACAAGTTCATGTTGAAGTTTTCGTATTTGTTGGTTTTGCGGATTCAATTCTATATGTTTTGCACCCGCAAGGATTTTATTAATTGCAATCTTTGCCTCATCCAGTGCTCTTTCAGCATCATCATAATACCCGTGAAGAACTTCTGACGCATCACGAATATCAAGAGCCTCTTTAAGAACTTTTTGTATTTGAGCCATTGAGTTTGTTTTGATATAGAATATTTGAATTCTATAAGTATTAGCCGTACTCAACACCTTTGCACCACCTTTGGCAAAGTTTTTGTGAGCAATTACAATATCTGCATCTTCAACATTACGTGTTATTTCTGCATTCAAATCCAGTCTTTCAATGACTTTTTCAACTATACTGCGAGATACGGCATAGAGATATATTTTTTTCATTGGTTTAACTGATTCTACGTAATCTTTTCTTGAAAAACTGAATTTCAAGCTGTCATCAGGCTGCGGCTGAATTTTGTGTTCCAATTCGTTAATCTGCTGTACAATATTTTGTTTTGGCTCTTCTTTGACCTGAGTATCCAAATTATAATCTTTATCGACTTTTCTTATTTCGGGTCTTATAGGCCAGCCTCTCAAAATATAATCAACCGCTTCTGCAGCATTTTTATATACAGCAAGAGTATTTCTGTCGATAATTTCTATTACAATATCAAAAGTAGGCTGTTTTTCTCTTTCAAGAACAGTCTTTTGTGATGCTCTGCGTTTTGCTTCATCATCACCAAGAGTTACAGATTGAATACCGCCAACCAAATCCGATAATGTCGGATTCTTTATCAAACTTTCCAGAGAATTACCGTGTGCCGTTGCAATTAACATAACACCTCGTTCTGCAATCGTTCTGGCAGCTTGTGCTTCTGCTTCAGTACCGATTTCATCAACTACAATAACTTCCGGAGTATGGTTTTCAACAGCTTCAATCATTATATCTTTTTGAAATTCAGGCTGTTTAACCTGCATACGACGGGCAGAACCGATTGCGGCATGAGGTACATCGCCGTCACCGGCAATTTCGTTTGAGGTATCAACAACTACAACACGTTTATGCAATTCATCAGCAACTAAACGTGATATTTCACGTAATTTTGTTGTTTTACCTACCCCCGGACGACCTAAAAATAGTATACTCTTACCCATTGTACAAAAGTCTTTTATACAAGCTATCGTTCCGGTAACGACTCTCCCGATTCTACAAGTTAATCCGACTATCTTGTCTTGCCTGTTTCTTATGGCACTTATTCTGTGTAATGTTCCAGGTATGCCAGACCTGTTGTCTTTTGTGAAGTCTTGAAGGAAGCTTGTGACATGTGATATATCCTCTGATGTGACCGCTTCTGACCCTAGCTGCATTATACTGCCGTCTGCTTTCCTCACCTCGGGTCGCCTGCCGATGTCCAACACAATCTCTATCACGTCTTCCAATGACTCAACCGATACGTTCCTCGTAACCTTCTCAGGCATTATTGCCAAAAGTTTTTCGAGATCGTTCTGCAACTGCAAATTGTTCATCAATTATCATCACTCCTTTTAGGATTATAACATATTTTTTAAATTTTCATATATATCAAGAAGTTTTGAATCGATAAATCAATTTTTTGGGGGAAATTTTGTCCTTAAAATAAAAATGCCTTACACTTATATTTTACATATATATAAAGTAATTATCAAGTGGCAAATCCCTTATCATTATTGATTTGTTACATTTTGAAATGAGGTATTTTTAACACTTATTATTTGTAAAGTTATGTAAAATTTTATCTCATATTTCTAAAGTATTTTATAAAAATGTCGTCATGGGAAATGGATATGTAGTGTAAAGGAGTATTTATATATGTACCAAAGCACTTTTTGGCCGGGAGCCGCAAATTTTAAGACAGAAATTGCACTATGGTGCAAATGGTTAAAAGAAAAAATTGATTATATTGTATTTAAAATATATCAATTTGAAGCCAAATTGGAGTAGATATGTGTATCAATCAGCAAGGGTTTTATTGTAAAATAAAATCCTAAAAGCCGGTAATAATTTGCCGGCTTTTTAATTTTCTAAAAAAAATCAGGTACCCATATCTTCTATGAATACCTGATTTTTAATTATTATCAAACTTATTGATTAGTCATCAGCGTGACCAGCTGTTCCTAATACATCAATCATTTTGTGTTTTACTAATTCTTTAACAGCAGTTCTGCCTGGTCCCATGTATTCACGTGGGTCGAATTTTTCAGGATGTTCCATAAAGAATTCTCTGATAGTAGAAGTCATTGCTAATCTTAAGTCTGTATCGATGTTAATTTTAGCAACACCGTGTTTAGATGCATAGTTTAGCATATCTTCAGGTACACCTTGAGCGTTTGGTAATTGACCGCCGTATTTGTTACACTTAGCAACTAAATCTTGCGGAACAGAAGATGAACCGTGAAGAACGATAGGATAATCGCCGAATCCTGCTTCTTTTAAAGCATCTTTAATTTCTTTAAGTCTGTCGAAATCCAATTTAGCTTCACCAGAGAATTTGTAAGCACCATGTGAAGTACCGATAGCAATAGCTAAAGAATCACAGCCTGTTTGTCTTACAAATTCAACAGCTTCTTTAACGTTAGTATATTTAGCATCTTTAGCATCAACGTTTACATCGTCTTCAACACCTGCTAATTTACCAAGTTCAGCTTCAACTGAAACACCTCTTTCATGAGCGTATTCAACAACTTTTTTAGTAACAGCAACGTTTTCTTCGAATGGGAAACGAGAACCGTCAATCATAACTGATGAGAAACCGCCGTCGATACAAGCTTTACAAATTTCAAAATCAGCACCGTGATCTAAGTGTAAAGCAATAGGTACAGTAGTTGTAGCTAAAGCAGCTTCAACTAATTTGATTAAATAAGTTTGGTTAGCGTATTTTCTAGCACCAGCAGATACTTGAAGAATGATAGGAGATCTTGTTTCTTCAGCAGCTTCTGCGATACCTTGAAGAATTTCCATGTTGTTAACATTGTAAGCACCGATAGCATATCCGCCAGCTAATGCTTTTTCGAACATTTCTTTAGTTCCGACTAATTTTCTTTCGCTCATGTGAGCCTCCTTCTTATAACTGTAAAAATTTCTTACAACATGAAAATACAATAAATATAATGTTTTTACAAGAGGGATAAAATAGTGATTTTTATTGACACAAGGAAGTTTTATATATAATATTTTAATATGCCTGATGATAAATTATTAGTAGAAATGTACACTGATGGAGCGTGTTCCGGCAATCCGGGAAGCGGAGGATACGGAACTATTTTAAGATTCAAAGATTCATCAGGGAAATATCATGAAAAAGAACTGACTGCCGGATATAAACTTACAACCAATAATAGAATGGAACTTTTAGCAGTTATTGTTGGTTTAGAAGCACTTAAAAAGCCTTGTAAAGTAAAAATAACTTCTGACAGCAAATATTTTATTGATGCATTTGAACAAAATTGGATTGACTCCTGGATTAAAAATAATTGGAAAAATTCTTCTAAAAAGCCTGTTAAAAATGCCGATTTATGGCAGCGTATGCTGGATGTAATGAAACCGCATGATATTGAATTAATCTGGGTAAAAGGGCACAACGGACACGAATTTAATGAAAGATGCGATAAATTAGCCGTTAACTCATCAAAATCAGAAAATTTATTAGATGATAATTTTACTTAACCTATTAATACCTAGTCAAATAATGATTGCTGCAAATTATTAATCTTTTTGCCTAAATGACGATACCCTTCAGGCGAAACTTTTCTGCCTCTTGGTGTCCTTTGAAGTAAACCGGCCTGTAAAAGGTATGGTTCGCAAACATCTTCTAATGTCCTTACATCCTCACTTAATGCAGCAGCAATTGTCTCAATACCGACAGGACCGCCGTCATATTTTTCAATAATCAGATTCAACAAAGCTCTATCAGTTGTATCCAAACCAAATTCATCAATATTTAAAATATCCAATGAATAATTTGCAACTTCATCCGTGATAACACCGTCAAATTTAATCAAGGCAAAATCTGAAACACGTTTAACCAAACGGTTCGCAATTCTTGGAGTACCTCTTGAACGTTTAGCTATTGCAACAGCACCTTCTTCGGTTATTTTTATATCTAAGATTGATGCGGTACGTTTAATTACAGCCGCCAGTTCTTCTATTGAATAAAATTGTAATCGATAAATAATACCAAACCTGTCACGCAAAGGTCCAGAAAGTTCTCCTGCTTTTGTTGTTGCTCCAATCAAAGTAAATTTTGGCAAAGGGACTCTCAAGGTTTTTACTGTTTGAGATTTCCCTGTTGTCATATCCAAAAAGAAATCTTCCATTGCCGGATAAAGAATTTCTTCCGCAACTTTATTTAAACGGTGAATTTCATCAATAAATAATATTTCACCGCCTTTTAATGACATCAAGATACCAATTATATCTCTCGGGCGTTCCAGTGCCGGAGCAGATGTTATCTTGATATCTGTCCCCATTTGTTCAGCAATAACACCTGCTAAAGTAGTTTTACCAAGACCCGGAGGACCATAGAACAACAAATGGTCAAGAGGTTTCTCTCTCATTTTTGCAGCTTCAATAGAAATTTTTAATGTTTCTTTTAAAGCAGATTGCCCGATATAATCATCAAACGATTTTGGACGAATACTATTTTCAAACGTTTTATCGTATTCGATACTCTCTGTTTTTATTATCGGATTTTTTGTTTTTAGATTTTGCTTTCCAAAATCATTATCGTCAGATATTATTGCCATAAAAAAATTATATCATAATTGTTTCAAATAATTTTCTATACCTTTACTTATTCCGTGAGCAACTTTTTTATAATAATCTTTCGATTTATAAATTTCTACATCTTCAGGGTTTATTAAAAAGGCGGTTTCAACAAGTATTCCGACATACTCTGTCGGGCGTATAACAGCAAAGCTTGCCTGTTTTATACCATTATCTCTTGTACCCAGAGATTTTGTTAATTCAAGCTGAACGGATTTTGCCAGAGGTTTTGAGAATTCATTATAATAATATGTTTCACTGCCTTTATGAGTATTTGGATTTGCATATTCAGGAACAGAATTCATATGGAGACTAATGAATATTATACCTTTTTTATCTTTTGCAAAACTAACTCTGTCTTTTAAAGAAACAAACTTATCAGAATTTCTTGTCATAAGAACCTTATAATCTTTTGATTTTAATTCTTTTCTTAAAGCTTTTGCAGCTTTTAAATTTAAATCCTTCTCTAAATCAGACATACATCCGACAGCCCCGGGTTCTTTTCCTCCATGTCCCGCATCAATAATAATTTTAGGGAATTTCATATCTACTTTAGGAAGTTTTATACTTAATTCGCCGTCCTTCATTTTTGCACTGTAACAATATGGAGGTTTTAATGTTATTTCAGAGTGAAATGTTTCATTTGAGCAGTTTGCAACATTATATACATCTGTATAGAGTAAATTGTTCTCAAGTTTTATTGAATACGGTAAATTTTTAGTAAATTTAAATTTATAAGTTTCTGATATATTATCAGAGTTTATACCTTCACTTTTGTATTCTCCTAATATTTTATTTCCCCTCTGCTCCGGAATTACTGAATCTGATGCAACCCACCCGGCTAGATTTTTGTTCAGATAAACTCTTACAAAATCGTTTTTTATACCGTTAATTTTTAAATCCGTATTCTGCGGCAAATATCCTATACGATTCATCCCAAAATTTTCCGGTGTAGAACGGAGAATTACATCATCCATATTAGTTTTACATTCCTGCATTGGCAATTCTACAAGATTTGAAGATGATACCGTAGGTGTTAAACGAGTAATTGTATATTTATCAACAATATCTTTCTTCTTATTAGTTAAATAAAATGTATTACCACCGGGAGTTAACTTAAACGATTCGGCAAATGAACCGTTCTTTTTAGTTTGAATTTTTTCACCGTTTATCCACAAGGATTCGTGCTTATCAACTTTTCCAACAAAAAATATCCCATTTGAATCCAAAGTTAAATCTTTCTTTTGGGGAAATGCAACTTCATAAGCATCTGCAGGTAACAAACAAAAACAAAAAATTATTAATAATAAAACTCTCTTCATATTTTTTATTTTATTACATTACAAATTTTGGGTCAAAATTATTTTCAGATAAAAAATATTATGGGTGACTAGTGATGAGTAAATAGTGAATAGACATTAAAATCAAGAGTTTACATTGGTCAGAACCTGAAATAAATTCAGGTTGACAAAATAAATTAAGGCTTTATAAGCCCGATACATACTTTATAGCAACTATTTGGAATAGAAAAATCTCATATTATTAGAGGATTTTCAAAGATTAAAAGACGTGAGATTATGTTATAAAAGAGGGGATATCGTGAATTTAGGGATTTTATTACTCGGAGTAATAGGAGTTATTGCTGTATTTTCAAGCCAAATTGCGAATGGTTTGTCTGTAAGAATGCTTTTGCAGCCGACAGCTTTTATTATTGTTATAGGCGGTACTATTTGTGCCACAATTCTTAATTTTGATAAGAAAACTCTCTTAATCTCAATAAAAAATGCAATTGAGGTATTTAAAAAAGAAAAATCTAACACAAACCAGATAATAAAAGAAATTATGCAGTTGTCAATCTATGCCAGAAAAAATGGCCTGCTTGCTCTCGGAAGTGTTCTTGATGATGTAACAGATCCTTTTTTGCAAAGAGGACTGCAGCTTGTTGTAGATATAGGAAATCCGCAGCTTATATATGATATCCTGTCTTCGGAAATATCTTATGAAGAAGAAGAAGAATTAATAAGTTCACGAGTATTTGAAGCTCTCGGAGGTTATGCACCAACATTTGGACTTGTAGGTGCTGTTTTGGGATTGATTAATGTATTAAAAGACTTAACTGCAGTAGATGCACTTGGTTATGGTATTGCCACAGCATTTGTATCAACTCTTTACGGAGTTGGAATAGCGAACATTTTATTTTTACCGCTTGCAGGAAATCTTAAACAACAAACAAGAGAAAAAATACTATTCAAAGAATTAATTCTGCAAGGTATTATATCTATTTGCCTTCAAGAAAGTCCTACAATACTTGAAGAAAAATTATTAGGATATACAAAAACACATGACAGAGGTTAAGCATGTTAAAAGACAATGATTACAGCAACTCTAAAGATTATATAAACCGATGGGTAATATCATACGCAGATCTTGTAACACTTCTACTCGCTTTATTTCTTGTAATGTTTGCAGTAAATAATGCAGAACTTAAAGCTAAAGCAGGAGAAAAAACAAACAGTACAAGAATATCTGCAGAAATAAAAAAAGAAAAGCCTGTAAAAATGCCTGAACTCGAAAAAGAAATTTTGAATGAGTTTCAAAACGATAACGGAATCATTCTCCTAAAAGACACCAGAGGTGTCATTGTGCGAATGAATGATGAAATATTATTTGGAAGTGCAGAAACAGAAATACAGCCTGAAGGGATTCAAACATTGAATAAAGTTATAGATATTTTGTCAAAAATAAATAATCCTGTTATAATAGAAGGGCATACGGATTCTGTCCCGATAAAATCAAATAAATATTCATCAAATTGGGAACTATCTACTGCAAGAGCTACAAGCGTAATTGATTATCTCGTACAATCAAAAAGAATAAATCCTCGAAGATTGTCAGCAGTTGGATACGGAGAATTTGTTCCTGTCGCAGATAATACATCAAATAGTGGTAGGATGAAGAATAGAAGAGTTGATATAATAATACTAGATAATAATACTGGAGATTAATATGGGTAACGAGGATATCGATTTAACAAGACAAGTTCAAAACAGAAACAAAACTCCTAATGAGTTTTTAAAAACTGTACTAATTAATATTGTTTCAACAACATTGCTTTGTATAATTTTTATTGGTGCAAATTTTGTTATTCAGACAAACCTGCTTAACTCAAAACTTGCATCAATTAATAACCAAACAGAAGATGCCGGAGCCAGCATAGATGAAGAAGCAGAACAAATCAGACACGGTGTAGTAGTTGATTTAGGGGATTTTGTTTTAAATCTTGCGGACTTAAACCAAAGAAGATATCTTAAAACAAACGTTGCATTAGAAATCACTCAACCGGAAGAACAAGCAGCCGCAGAAGCACCTAAAGCAGAAAAAGGAGGACACGGTCACGGCGGCGGAGAAGAAGCTGCTGCTCCTACACAAACTGAACTTGAAAAGAAATTGACAGAATTTAAACCTGCAATTAGAGATGCAGTTATTACTACATTATCAAGTAAAACAGCGGTTGAACTTTCTACTACCGCAGGTAAAGAACTTGCAAAAGAACAAATAATGTCTGCGGTTAACGGAATTTTAGCAGGAGAAAATGAAGTTCTGAGAGTAAGTTTCGGACAATTCATTATTCAATAATTGGACATACAACGGATATGGAAGATAAATTATATCAAGATAATATAGATAAAGACACATCCATTTTTTCAGAAGGAATTGATGTTAATGAGTTTAGAAAAGGTTATAAACTCTATAATTTCAGACGTCCGGATAAATTTTCAAAAGATACTTTAAGAGCACTGCAAGATGTTCATAGAGAATTTTCAAAGCAAATTTCAATGATTCTTACCGGATATTTGCGGATGAAAGTTAATATTGATATCGTATCTGTTGACCAACTTACATATGATGAATTTGTAAACTCTATGCCGCCTAGTATGAGTGTCGGAATATTTGAATTTAACCCTCTGCCCGGACAAATATTGTTTGGAATAACCTATGAAGTATTATCTTGTATTGTAGACAGAATGCTTGGCGGAAAAGGAGAAGCGATTCCACATTACAAAGAACTAACAGACGTTGAAACGTCATTAACCAAAAAGATTATTGATATTGTCATTAAAACATTGAACGATTCATGGACAAGTATTGTTCCTGTTGAATATTCTATTATTGGTTTAGAAAATGGATTTCAATCAATACAAGTTGCAGCACCTGGAGAAATTGTTGCACTGTTAACATTTGAAATTCAAGTTTCAGAAAAAACATTTGGACTTGCAAGTTTATGTTTCCCATATCCAGTACTTGAAACAGTTATACCGCACTTGACATCCCAACACATTTTCCAAACTAAAGGTATTGTTGCAACCAGTGAAGAAAGACAAAGAATGATTCACAAATTAAATCCTTCAATGATGGAAATAAGAGCATTATTTGGGACTTGTAATATTACCCTTGAAGACTTTTTAAAACTCTCTGTCGGTGATATATTACAACTGGACGAAACTGTCGATAAAGATTTAATTGTAAAAATAAACGGAGTAAAAAAATTCTTTGCAAGACCGGGTATTCTAAAGAATAATCTTTGTGTTAAAATAACAGATATTTATGATGAAATGTATGAGTTGATGAGAAATTATGAATAGAGGGGGACTTTGATGTTTGAAGATCAACAACCGGGTGAACAAAATAATCAAGAGAATCAAGACCTTAATGAAGGACTAGATTCAAGTATCAATGATAATAATACGCCTAACAATAATGATATTCTTAATAATCTCAACGAACTTAATTTAGATGAGATAAAAGTTGACAATATACCGACTCCGGCACCGGAAAAAGAAAATATTCCGGAATCTGAACCTGCAAAGGAAATTAAACCTGAAGAAGAATTTAAAGAATTTCATCATCACACCCAAAATCAAACACAAGAACCCGACACCCCTGTAACTGTACAACCGGTTCAATTTACATCTTTTGATGAAGAGGAAAACGTTCACGGCAAAGAAAATAGAAACCTTGATTTATTAATGAACGTCAATCTTCAAATGTCCGTTGAATTGGGTAGAACAGAATTACCATTCAAAAAAGTTTTAGAATTAACAAGAGGTTCAATTATTAGTCTTGATAAACTTGCAGGTGAACCTGTTGAATTATTCGCAAATGGAAAACTTGTTGCTTTCGGCGAAGTTGTTGTTATTGAAGATAACTTTGGTTTAAGAATTACAAGTATTGCAGCACCTGAAGAAAGACTCAAAACTGTTCACGAAACAACAACATCTAACGAAAAGAAATAAAATCTTATCTTGTACGGCGGCTATAATTGGCAGACATTGCATTAACCGCATAACAAGCAATTGATAGTCTTCTTGAAAGTTTCATTTGAGTCATTGTATTTGTTGATACATAATTCATTATTCTCATAACATCATCAGCAGATATTGCAGATTGTTCTACTTCATGTTTATCAACTTGCTTGTCAGAATATTTTTCAACCAATAATTTATCAATATAATCTTTTGCACCAATTGCCATCTTACTTAATCCCCTTAAATATCCCCTATGTATATATAAAGAAAATCGGATAAGTATAATTGACTTTTCTTAATATTTTTGTTAAGAATTTGTAACAAAAAGGGGGCGGTAGATTTACCGTCCCCTTTTTAATATACAATAAATTAACTGTTTTTAATCTACATATAATGGTGCAAGTTTCTTTTCTTGTTGAGGAATAACACCTTCTTCTATTGGAAGATATACTCTATAATCAATTACAGGGAAACAATTATCAATACTTTCGATTTGTTTAAGTTCTTCATCATTGATATTTCCTGATTCAATCATATCGCATATTCTTTCAAATCTGTCAACATGTTCTCTGAATCTGTCTGTAGCATAATCTTTTGCCTGCCATGTTGTAATCAGGAACGGCCAGTCAGAACTTTGAAGAAGTAAGTTTTCTCTAGCCATTTGATTTAACGCTCTATGCAAAAGCTTATCTTCAGGAATAGTTTCATAGCGGGAAGCTATTTCTGTTACACGTTTTTCACAAGAGTGAATAATCGGCCACATCCATTCAGTCAAATGGTTTTGCCATACATAGAAGTGTCCGCCTTGTCCCCATGAACTTTCAGGAATTTGGATAGCTTCTGATGGCGGATATTTTTCGATGTATTCGCCTGCTGTTAATCTTTCAACTTCAGGAAGATAGGTATTGAATTTTTTAATAACTTGTTTAATAAATTCAACACCTTCAAACCACCAGTGGCCAAATAACTCTGTATCGAATGATACCATTACTAGACCTTCTTTACCGTTGTGTGCTTTTTTATAATCATTCAACAAGTGGTAAATCAATGTTGTATAGTGATCAGAGTTTTCATTAACTTTGTTTAATGCCAATACCGGATCATATAACATTTTGTCACCTAAATCTGTTGTCGGTGAAGTTATTCTCCAATAATGCATACCTGATTTATCATCTTTTTTATGGAATTCTCTGAAACATCCGTCTCCAGGATATCCGTCAGCAGCAGACCATACTTGATAACCTGCTCTGTCATTTCTGCCCATAACAGCAACTTGTGCATCAGGCAGCCAGTATGCAGAATATGTATCATATCCGGTTGGTTCTCTTTCCGGTAACGGAATGTATTCTATATTACCGTAAACACCGATTACACGACGATTACCAATAGAATTTCCACCTTCAATTACATGAGATTCAGTAAAGAAATATTTGATTCCGTTATTTTGAAGTGTAACTTCAATTGCCGGTCTCCAATGTTTTTTACCATCTTTACCAATAAATTCATAACCTTGTCTATAAGCACATTCAGGAAGCCAGCATCCTGTTGCTTTTTTCCCGAATAATCTTTTTGTTGTATCAGAACCAACTTTGAATTGAGCGTTCAAGTTGTTATCAGTTGCTAACAACGGTGAAAATCCGTGAGTAGCACCTGATGTTGTGATTTCAATACAACCTAAATCTTGATATTTTTTGAAATATTTGATTAGATTTTTTTCGTATTTATTTACAAAATCATCTCTTAATTTGTTCCACAAATCAAAGTAGTATTTTGCTAAATATTTTAAGTGTTGAGAATGAGCAACTTTTGGATCCGGATATCTTTCCAAATCCTTGCTAACAGCTGCAATTCTGGAATCAATATATTCAACAAAGCCATTTTGTAAGTGCTCGTCATTTAATTGTTCTGCAAGAATCGGAGTTATGCCAACGGTTAATTTTGCTTTAACACCTTCATCGTATAATTCAGAAATAGCGTTTAATAATGGAACGTATGTTTCTGCCATACATTCATAGAGGTTTTCTTCCCCAAAAGGCCACATACCGGCTTTTCTATAGTACGGTAAGTGACTGTGTAACATAAATACAAATTGACCTACTGACATATTGTTTTTGCCTCCGTTTATTTAATGATTGCAGTAATATATTTTCACAATCTGACTATGTATTATATAGCATAAACGGCTAGAAAATATAATCCCTAAGAACTAATACTACTGAATAATTGTTACAATAATTAATAAATATATAATACTGAAATAGTTATATATTGTAGAATTTAACTATATTTCAGAGATATTTATAATGGATATATTAAACTAAACAAATTCATTCGTTTAGAGGAAAATTAAATTTAATAAATTAAGAATTAATTTGTATATTACATGATTAGATGACAAAAATAATTTTCTAACCACAAATTACAATAGAGATCTTCGCAATTCACTCATCACAATATACTAAGTAATATCTTTAACTTTCCGCCAGATATTACAATATTCATCTCCACGGTCAACAACTTTTGCAAATCCGTTTTTTTGCAAAACTGCAGATAACAAATCCATGTCACTGCCCTGTGCTTCTTCATGTTCGCCCAGTACAAATAAACCATCTTTCTTTAATACTTTATTTGCCTGTTTTCCAATATTATCCAATATTGGTTCAAGTTTAGTTTTAGTTTTTGGGACTCTTGCATACTGGTCTAACCCATCATTCATTATATGATAAAAGGCATTTCTAAATGATAAAATATGAGCATTACCTTTTGAAGTAAATGTATCAAGGTTATTGATATCCCCAACAATAAATTTGCAGTTTAATTTATCAGGGTTTTTCAATTTATAAGTTTTTGATTCTACCTGGATATCAGGAGTCTGCCCGAGTTTTTCAAGCAAAAAATTCCTAACTTTGTCAATCAATTTGGTTTTGTGTTCTGGAGTTTGTATTTTTTCAAAAAAATGATTAAATAATTTTTTATATCTCTTTTGTTCTGAAGTTAGTGAACGGCTTTCAAAACCTAAATAAAAATCTTTATAAGCAGATAAACCGATATCTTTTGCATATTTTGCATTCTTACTATCTTTAGGTACGGATATCTGATAAACATTCTCATTTGCTTGTTTAATAACATTTTTACCTAAGTCAAAACCTAATACTTCAGCCTTTTTACCCGTCAACATTTTATAACTCAATGCTTCTTCACCGCTTGAACATGCACCTACTAATATTTTTATTTTAGGCTCAGTATAAAAATGTTTTTTTACATAATTAACACTGTAAGCAAGAGTTTTTGGTTCTCTAAAAAATGCTGTTTCCTGAATTAATACAATATTTTTCTTTCCGTTTTTAAATACTTCGTGTCCTACACGGCCGGTAAAATTTACGGTATCTTTCGATGTCGGCTTATACTCCTTATGTGCATTTTTAACTGAATGTGTATAACTATTAATATAAGATTGGTTTATTTCTAACATATTTCTATTAAACCAGCTGAAAATAAATTTTGCTACCTTTCCCCTTATGTGATATAATTGAGGTATTCAATAATCGAGAGGAAAAGATTTTATGCTACAAGAAGCTACCCGTGCAATTAATTCTGCTTTTAATAACAGTTTTGTAAAAAAACTCTCACTTTATTTACACGATTGTGTCAGAGAAGAAGTGAAAAGTTCTACATTTCGAAATCTAAAATCAGATAAAGATAACAAATGGATATTTCTGAAAGAAGAAGATAAGCTTTTCACAACCGGTATTGAATATCAAAAGTTTGACGGCAGCGATCCTAAACTAACAGAATTAATGATTCAAAGTGAATTGAATCAAAAAGAAAAATACTTAATTTACGGATATCTATTTCTTGTAGGCGGGAACTCTAAAAGCCGTAAAAAAAATGAATTCTTAACACCATTATTATACATGCCGTGTAAACTTGAAAGAAACGGTATAAACATCAACTGTATGTTAACAGATGAATTTCTTTCGCTTAACACCGGTGCATTAACATCTTTAATGCAAAAAAATGATGATGAAGAGGAAATGGAACAATTAATTGAAGGACTTCTTGACGTTGTTCCAACACTTCCTATAACTCAGGAAAAGCTTGATATATTTATTACAACATTAAAATCGATAATTCCTGATGTTGAAGTTAAACTTGATAACACCGCTGATATTGAAGAAGATAATATCTCAAAAGATTCTTCATCTAAATCAGAAGAAGATGATTCCGATAATCCTCAAGAGGAAGAAGAAACTCCGGTCGTAAAATCTTCCGGAAAAATTGATAAAATCACATTAACCAACCAATGTGCAATAATTCTTACAAAACGTCCTTCTGTAACAGCAGGAGTTCTTCACGAATTAACACAGATTTCGGAAAAACCAAGCGGAGTATACAGAGAAACCGTTCTTAACCTTATTAATGAAGAATATATTCAAGCAAAATCAGTTGAAATTCCAAAGAAAAATAAATCTGAATTTTATCCGATAACACCATTAGCATTAAGTGATTCACAATTAAGTGTCATCAAAAATCTTGAAAATAACCAGCTTGTATCAGTCTATGGACCTCCCGGAACAGGGAAATCCCAAACAATCGTAAACCTTGTTGCACACTTAATTGCCAATGGAAAAACAGTTCTGGTTGCTTCCAGAATGGATAAAGCAGTTGATGTTGTTGCAGATAGACTGAATGAACTTGGAGCACCTTATCTTGCTTTAAGAGCCGGCAGAATTAATTACCAAAAACAACTAAGTTTCCAACTACAGGATTTGCTTTCAAACAAGGTTGACCTGAATGAAGGCAATGAAGACAGTATTATTGTTGATGTTTCAGATATGAAAAAACTGCTTAATTCAGTAAATGAGGCAGAAACAAAAGCTGAAACATTAATAAAAAAAGAAAAAGAATGGTCTGATTTGGGAGTTCAAATAAGTGATAAGAAAAAAGAAATTGGAACGCCTAAATTTATCAATACATCTTTGAACAAAGACGAAGTTAAAACATTAGGTGATATTATTGAATCACAGCTGAAAAATATAGAAAAAAGCGGATTTTTAGCTGCATTAAATAATTATACTTCGGTTAACAAAATTAAAAAAATTCTTAAAATTGAAGATTTCTTTGTGTCTAAAGAAAACTTAAATCGTTTAAAAGATGAACTTGATTATGCATCATTAATTTGCGATGCCAAAAATATAGAAAAAGATATTCAAGATACAGGTAATTTACATGTAATAATTGAACAAATGCGAACCTTAAAGAAAAAACAGCGTAAACTTGTAACTGATATTTTATGCAACAAACGCAGAGGTGCATTAAGAGGATTGATGAAAGACCAGGTTAAACGCCAGCGTCTATTCATACATTCAAAATCATTAATCGAACGTAAAAAAAGTCTGCAAAACCGGCTTTTGGAAGCAGAAGATTTTAAGCCGTTATTAGAAGCATTCCCTTGCTGGTGTGTTACAACTTATGCAGTATCAGGTTCATTACCATTAAAACCCGGCTTATTTGATGTTGCAATTATTGACGAAGCATCTCAATGCGATATTGCAAGTTGTTTCCCTATTTTATACAGGGCTAAAAAGGCTGTTATTGTCGGTGATGATAAACAGCTTCCGCATCTTTCTTTCTTAGAAAAAGCAAAAGAACAATCTTTTATGAGTAAGTATGAAATTGCTGACAGATATCAATTAATGTGGAGATTCCGTACAAACTCAATGTTTGATATAGCAAACTATTACTCAACTGCATCTGTTCTTCTTGACGAGCATTTTAGAAGTCTACCGCCGATTATTGATTTTTCAAACAAAGAATTTTACGGCGGCAGAATAAGAATTATGAAGCAGAATTCTTTTGATTTTAAAGCTCTAAAACTCATTGAAGTTCCGGATGGAAAAGTAGATTTTGACGCAACAAGAAACCTGCCGGAAATTGAAGCGGTTGTAAAATGTTTACACGAATTGATTGTTGATTCTGAGCGAGAAAATCCAGAACACCCTATAACCATAGGAATTGTATCTCCATTCAGAGCAGAAGTTGAACAACTGAAAATTTCAGTATCAAAAGTTCTTTCTGATTTCATGATTAATAAACACCAAATAGAAATTGGTACCGCACATACTTTCCAGGGGGACGAAAAAGATATTATTCTTGCATCATGGGCAGTTGCAAACAACAGTTTTCCTCAAAGTTTAACATTCCTGCAAAAACCAAATCTATTTAATGTTGCAATTACCAGAGCAAAAAAACAAATGATTAATTTTGTTTCACGTGATACAACAGAACTACCGGAAGGAATGTTTAGAGATTATGTTTCATATATAAAAGAGTATGAACGGAATTTTGAATTACATAAAAATCCGGAATTCGATGAAAATATTTATAAAAATTCGTTTGAAAAAGAAGTTGCATCTTACCTAAGAGATGCAGGTTATCATGTTAGAGCCGGAGTAGATATCGGCGGTGTTAATGCGGATTTATTAGTTAATGATAAATTTGTTATAGAATGTGATGGCCTTGAAGATAATGTTAAATCAAATGTATCTAACATGAAAAAGCAGGCCATAATTGAACGCTGCGGGCTTTTGGTTTGCAGATTTTCTATCAGAGAATGGAAAATGTCTAAAGAAGCCTGTGTAAATAGAATGATTAATTATTTGTAAATGATTGTAACAAAAATCTGCTATTATCCCCTTTTTCATTAAAGTTTTAATGAAATGTTGCCGTTACATCTTAATGTAATTAGGGGTATATAAAATTATGGCAGATATGTTTAACTTTAATACAGGTGATTCAGGGAATGCAGGATATAATACACAATATCCAAAACCTATTATTGATGCACAATCTGTACAAAATGTTGAATATCAACATAATTGGTTAAGAACTCCGCGTCCGTTCGGTTTAAACGTTAGAGTTCCGGAAGCCCCTACATTTATTGGCGAAAATACAAGTGCATTAATCAAGAAAACAGCGAAAGAATTATTCCTTGCACCTGTAAAAGAAATAGCTAATTTCTTCGAAAAATATGAAAAAGTATTCAGCGGCGAAATTGCAAATGAATTAAAAAGTTTATACGTTCAAAGATTTAATACAGCATCAATTCTTCAAAGTGAAGATGAAGAAATATTTGGTTCTAGCCGTCCAAAATTCATGATGGACATGTAGGGTAAATATCATAACAAGTATTTACCTTTTTTGAAATCTTTAAACTAGAGGTGAGTTATATATGGAATATTTATTACTTCAAATATTATTATCAATAACAGCACTATATTACAATACAAATAAAAATACTCATTTTGCTTTTTGTATTGCACACAAATAATTAATCACGTACTTTATTTTCTTCGCCTTTAATTAATCGAACAATATTAGAGCGATGCAAGTAAATTATGTATATTGCGCCTAATCCGCAATAGCATACATAAGCAATCGGATTATGTAAATACCACATAATAAAAGGCGATAAAGCTAACGCAATTATAGAACCTAATGAAACATATTTAGATATATATGTAATAACGCCCCAAACTGCAGCAATAATTAATCCAACCTGCCAGTTCAGAGCCAAAATTGTTCCGACTCCGGAAGCAACAGATTTACCACCTTTAAAATTAAGAAATACAGGTTTACTATGCCCTATAATAACAGCAACAGCTGCTATTACCGGATAAATCCCTGATACTGAATGAAGAAATTGACTTGCAAGTATTACCGGAAATGCCCCTTTAAATGCGTCAAGAAGCATTACAATAAAAAACCAGTTTTTGCCAAGAACTCTTTTAACATTTGTTGCTCCGGTTGAACCTGAGCCGACATTTCTTATATCTTGTCCCGTTTTAGCCTTAACTATTAAATAACCGGTTGGTATAGAACCAATCAAATAAGCAATTATTACAGTAATTGATGCATACATTAAACTATTAATCATACTTCTCTCCAATTGTATATTTTTGTATATTCTTGTATTTTTAACACTAGTAAATTATATCAAAAAATGTTATAATAAATACATAATCCCTGTTATTAAGTTAAGGTTTGTAAAAATTATTTGCCCCCTTGAAATCGTGTATGAAAAATGGACTTTATAGAGGTAAGTGATTTTAAAAGTAGTATCGTATTAAAAAGGAATCCATGGTCAGTATAGATAAACAACATTGGTTAGCACAAGGCGCTTTGCAGATTGGAAAACAAATCCAACCTCCGGCAGGTGGTGTGCATTTTACCGGAGGCTCAACAGGTAAAGTTAGTTCTTTACAAGATCGCCTGGCTGCTATTGATAGAGGAGAAATACCTGCCTCTTATACTGCATCATCAGGTCAACCTCACGGAAATACTCTTCTTGAAAGATTGGATTCAATAGGTACAGGGGAATTATCACCTAAATTTGGGACAAACGAGAAAAAATTTGATTGGACTATGTAAAAGCCAATAATTTCCATTGTTTAGTTCATGTGACTATTTATTTCTTATGATAAAATCTCGATATGGATACATTATCGAAAGCAATTGAACTGCATAAAAAAGGGAATATTTTTGAAGCAGAAAAAATTTATTATGAAATATTAGAAAATGAACCTCAAAATATACAGATTTTAGATTTACTTGCAAATATTAAACTAAAAACTAAAGATTTTAAAACCTGCTTTAAACTTTGTGAAAAAATTTTAGAATTAGATTCAAATAATAAAGATGCATTATTTAATTCTGCACTATCTTCAAAAAATCTGGGACATTTTGATAAGGCAATAAATTATTATAACAAAGTAATTGAATTATATCCTGATATTATTGAAGCCTATTATAATATAGCATTATTATATGCAGATTTAGGGAATATGGATAAAGCTATATATTATTATAATAAGGTTTTAGAATATAATCCGGAAGATAAAGAAACAAAATATTTTATCGGAATCGCTTATATGAAAAACAGGCAATATAAAGAAGGCTTAAAATATTTTGAAAATAGATTATGCCGTCTAAGCGCTGTTGTTACTCAAGAACATACATACCCGAATATTATGAAAGAAGCAAAACTCTGGCAGGGAGAGAATGTCCCTGACAAAACAATCTACACATATTACGAAGCCGGTTTTGGAGATGTTTTGATGTTTGCAAGGTATTTACCTTTATTGCAAGAAAAATGCAAAAAAATAATACTAAAAACACAGGTTCCATTAGAAGATTTGTTTAAAGAAAATTTTCCAGATATTCATGTTATGCACTATTTTGAACCGGAAAATACAGTCCATTTTGATTATCATATTCCAATACTAAGCCTTCCTTATGCATTAGGTTTAAATGAAGATAACATGTTTATAAATAAAGAAGGATACTTAAAAGCAAATCCTCAAAAAGTTAATTCATATCACGAAAGATTTTTTGATAATAATGCTTTTAAAATAGGGATTAAATGGCAGGGGAATACAATGTATGACTGGGAAAGGGTTATTGATGTAAAAGAATTTTTTAAACTTTTCAAAATACCTAACACAAAATTTTATTCATTCCAAACATTTGATGGTTCAGAGAAAATAGACGAAATAAAAAAATATTATGATATTGTAGATATCGGCAAGACATTAAATAATTTTTCAGATACGGCAGGTGCTATTGAGAATTTAGATTTGGTCATCTGCAACGACACCTCATTAGCACATATTGCAGGAGCTATGAATAAACCTTGCTGGATTCTTTTACCATATCTTTATAATTGGCGCTGGCATCAAAATCTAGAGCAATGTGACTGGTACAACTCCGTTAAACTATTCCGTCAGGATAATCCGGGAGATTGGGATTTTGTATTTGAAAATATTTATAATGAACTTAATTATAAATTAGCTACTTAAATTTTCTAGTATATGAATCATAAGTATAAATTTTATAATCTTTCTTATTTACAACAATTTTTATTGCATGCTGCCTGTCTGTTCTATAAATTTTAGATTCCTTCAATAATTTTAAGGTTAAAGAATTGGGGTGTCCATAAAGATTTGTACCAACTGAAATAATTGAAACTTTTGGTTTTAAATAATTTACCATTTCAGAATTAACAACATTTTTTGCACCGTGATGTCCAACTTTTAGTACTGTAATATTTTTAGGGAGTCCCGTTTTTAATTTATTAAAAGCTTCAATTCCGGCATCGCCGGTAAATAACATACTAAAATTTTTATATTTTACCAGTGAAATAATAGAATTTTCATTATCAAATTTATCATTTTCCGGCAATACAGCCCTATTCAGCTCAATGGTAAACTCCGGTTCATCTATTATTTTAATGTTTCGTTTTACAGAAATTATTTTATTATCAGCAGCAGAATAAATTTTACCTGCCAGTTTAGACTTATCTGACAAAGAATTTACATAAACTTTATCTATTTTTAAATTTTCAATCAAATCAACGGCTCCGCCGGCATGATCGGAATCAAAGTGAGTAATAACCATTGAATCAATATGCTTTATACCTCTGTCGCGCAAGTATTTTAAAATAATCATTTTAGCTTTAGATGCACTGCCTTTATAACCGGATTTTCCTGTATCTATAATTACATATTTATTTTGTGGAGTTTTTACAAGAAATGCATCTCCATTTTGAACATCAAATGCCAGAATTTCTAAATTATGATTTGGAAGATTTATTGTAGACAAACAGAGCAGAAATACTAATCCAAACATTAGTTTAATAATATTCTTATTCTCAAATTTATCTTTCAAAATATAAACTATTAGTATAAGTATAAAATAATAAATTAAAACCTGAACAACAGATGGATGAGTTGTAATAATTAGGGAATACGGAAGTTCAGCAAATGTTTTTGATATCAAAACCAGAACATTGAGCATAGGGTTTAAAATAGAATCAAATATCATACATACAAAACCGGCGATTGGTCTAATTAAAGCAAATACAGAACTTACAAAACCTCCAAAACTTATAACTGATAGAAACGGAACGGCTAAAATATTTGCAAATACAGAATATAAACTTATATTATTAAAATAAAACATTTGTATAGGGATTACCCAAATTTGAGCAATTACAGGTACAAATATTGAACCGGATAACCATGCCGGAATTCTTTTAAAATAATCTAATATAACAGCTGTTGATAACAACAAGCCAAATGTTACAATAAATGATAATTGAAATCCAACATCATTTATAAATGCAGGATTGTAAATTAACATCAAAACAGCAACGAAAGACAAAAGAGAAATACTATGCGCATCCCTATCAATTAATTTACCGATAAGAATAAATATAAGCATAATTGCTGCCCTTATAACAGACGGACCTAAACCTGTCATCAATGAATAAAGTATTACAATTAAAATACCCGCAATAACCGATAAATTATAAGGAACACAGAATTTTCTTAAAAAGAAATATAAAAATCCATAAATAAATGCAACATTCATTCCGGATGCTGCCAGAATATGCAAGAGACCTGAATTGATAAATGTTGCTTTGATATAATCAGGCGGAGCAATTGCATCATCACCAAACACTATTCCACCTAAAATTTCAAGATTAGGACTTTTTAAATATTTAGCATGAGAATCCAATATACTGATACGAGAATTATTTAATCCTTGAATAAGTTTCCACTTTAAAGATAACTGCGCAGGTATCAAATGATAATTATTACTGTCAGCATAAAATACCGTATAAGTTTGATAGTTTTTTAAATAATTTCCATAACTAAATTGCGAAGGATTTGTGGATTCAAACGGACGCACTAACTTTCCATCAATTGTATAATAATTTCCAATCAATGGTTTTGATATAAAGTTATCATTCAAACGTAAACTTACAAGAGTTTTATTATCAGGTATACTAATAATTTTTCCATTATCATTAATTTTTTCTACTCGAAAAAAGAATTTTAAATTATCGTTTCTAGATAGATTTGGAATTGATACAACTTGTCCTGTTATTTCACATTTTTGCGGCGCAATATTATATAATTCATCTGAAGTTTTTATCCTTAAAGAAGCATTGAAAAATCCAAAATAAAACATAAACATCCACAAAAGAATTATTTTTAACGGAAAAGTTTTTTTCAAAACCCCGACAATTGCAACTGTTGAAACCAGTATACAAAAAATTTCAGGAGAATTGTTAAAATATGCAAATAACCCCAATATATAAGTTATTGAGGTTATAAACATAAGAAAATTTTTATTCTGAGATAGTTTTTCAAAAACTTCTCTCATAAACTATTTCCCCAGGGCTTTAGCTTTAACAGCAGTTTTATCAATAAGATTGTAGAATAAATTTTTTGTATCTGCTTCATCCATATAATCAACACCAACCCTTGTGCAGCCGCCTTTAGTTGCAACACTTGCAATCAAATCTTCTGCAGATTTGTCACTATTTAAAAGCATTTTAGCAGAACCGATTGCGGTTTGAATACTTAAAGTTAATGCTTTTTCGTATTCAAGACCAAGTTTTTCACCGGCACGAGCAATTTCATTTATAACTTTATAATAAAAAGCTGGCCCAGAACCAGAAATAGCTGTTACAATATCAATTTGAGATTCATCAACAACAATACATTTCCCGATATTAGAAAGCATATCTTTTACGAATTCAATATCTTCATTTGTTGCATATTTACCGCCGGTAATGCCGCTCATCCCTTCACAAACCAGCGCCGGAGTATTTGGCATTACTCTTACCACTCTGGTTGATTCCGGAAGTATATTTTGAATAAAGTTTGTTGTAACTCCTGCTGCGATTGATACAATTAATTTGTCAGATGAAACTGTTTCTTTTATACCATTTAATACTTCTTCAACATAATTTGGAGTTGTTGCAACAAAAATAACGTCAGAACTTTTTACAAGTTCATTATTATCACAAATTACATTTATTCCTAATGTTTCACTTTTACTTTTTGCAGCATCCTTATTTACTTCTGATGCCATAATATTACTTTTGTCCGTAAATTTTGATGCAATGACACCGCCTATAATCGCACTTGCCATCTTACCGCATCCGATAAAACCAATTTTTTTGTTCATAATAATTAACCTTTTATTGACTATTACTATTGTTTCATATAATATATATTAGCATAATAATATAAACTAGCAAAAAGGGAACAGAAAAATGAGACGTACACTAGAAGGAACTAAAATAAAAAGACAAAAAGTCAGCGGGTTCAGAGCAAGAATGTCAACTCCCGGCGGACAAGAAGTATTAAACAGACGCAGAGCAAAAGGCAGACACAAACTAGCTATTACTGCAAAAAAACGTGCTTAGTCTGTAATGAAAATTTGATATAAAAATAGGGTGACTTTTAAGCCGCCCTATTTTTATTTAGTAAATTAAAAAGCGGGTATAAAACCCGCTTTTAAGATTATTAAGCACCGTGATGGTGGCAATGATGATGTCCGTGCCCATGCTCGTGCCCGCCGCAATGGCTATGTTCTCCGCCGCAGCTGTTTTCTCCGGTTGTAAGAGAAGAATCTAAATACTGTCTTACAAGTTCTTCAATCGGAAGTTCAGGACAGCCTGATACAACAGTTACACCATTTTGGCTTAAAATACCTAACGGACGTCCGCCCATACCGCCGGCCAAAACGATATTTGCGCCTTGTTCTGATATCCAGCTTGCACTCTGACAACTTATACCTTCTTCAGGAACTTTTGTTTCAATATTCAAAATTTCCTTTGTTTCCGGATTAACATCTACAAATGTAAAAGATTCACAATGACCGAAATGTGAACATAACTTTTCGTTTTCTGTCGGAATAACTATTTTCATAATCTTGTTTCCTTTCTTTTTATCTATATTAGACTGAAGTAAAATTGCACTTTCTAAAGCTTCTGTTTCAGTAATATTATGAGATTTTGCAAACTCACGTAAAATATTCAAAATGTTCTCATTAATCCTGCGGTTAAACGGAACTTTTCTTGTACAGGTACGTTTCCGGCCTGCGTTATCACGCCTGCCGCCCCAGTTTTTATTCGAACAATCTACACTATTACCTCGACATTCTCTCATAATTAAATTATAAATCATGGTCTTGATTATGTCAATACATATTCAAATATAATAGCAATCAAAGAATACAAATTATTTCATAAATAATAACGCTATACTATTTCTTAAACTGAATGGTTTTTTGCCGTATTTTAAATTTGTTTTTGCAACTTCCCACATTTTTGCTATACCTTGACGAAATGTCAAATTTGCCCTTGGTGTTTCATCAACATGTTTGATACTAAAATCTAAATCAGATACTTTATTGGGGAAAAATACTCTTTTATTTATATTACAAAAATTATACACATAACGGGAAAATTTATCGGGTTGGGGGAGTGCCGCTCTTGTGTCAAGCAAATATGATTTACCTTTATATATTCCAATCTGCCTTAATTTATACTGATCTAAATCTATGGAAGGCTCAAAACCTTCTTTATACAATTGAGCAATAACAGCTTTGCAATCTTTTTGAGTAACATTTTTAGTATCCGCTTTAGCTTCTTTTACAAAATAAGTTTTTCCAAATTTTTCAACAGAAGATAAAAACGTGATATCAAAAGATGAATTATGTTTTCTAAATTCCAAAGGATTTTCTAATGAACATTTCAAAACTTCGTCATCGCCTAAATCGAAAATAACAGATAAACCGCCTTTTCCTGCAACACCTTTAATATCGGATTCCTTCATCCTCCCTGCATTTATGTAATCTTTTAAATCAGGAACCATTTGATAATAATTTGGCTTCGGATTTCCTTGAAACAATAGATGATTATGAGTATAAAAATTAATATTCATACTTATATTAAATCGAAACAAAAAAGTTTTTGCTTTTACTTGAATAATAATTTGTCTGTCAGAACAAATTTTGTAAAAGACTCCTCACGGAGCCTTAAAAATGGGGCGGGAGATGACTCTGCCGAGCAAAACAATCCGGTGAATTGTTTTGCGAGAGGCAAGAACCCGTATTTTCGAAGAAAATACAAGGGTTAGAATCCCATTAAAAAAGACTCCTCACGGAGCCTTAAAAATGGGGCGGGAGATGGGATTCGAACCCACGAATATCGGAACCACAATCCGAGGTCTTAACCACTTGACGACACCCGCCATATTTCACAAAAATTATTATAACAAATCAAAATTTTTCTACAAGTATTTATTAAAAAAGA
>CALUXV010000023.1 GCA_944324835.1 Candidatus Gastranaerophilales bacterium | reverse complement strand
AAACTCCCACAAGATGCTAAAAGTTCCTATAATTTCCTTTTTCTTATTCCTAATTAATTGCCGTTACCATCAAGGTCACGGCTTTTTATTTTGTTTTTTATCATGTTACGACTAACTTCCGGTTTGACTTTTTACGTGGAATCTGCAAATTAATCCAAATACATTTACCCCCGCCAAACCATTCTGTTCATTCATTTTATTTTTTTTTCATCATGTTACGTTAAAAGTCCGGTTTTACTGTTCACGTAAAAATTGTAAACTAAGCCCAATATATTTATCTCCGTAAAACCTCTGTTCATTCATTTTTTTATCCTTTTATCTTAACTTGCTATTAAAATTTATTAATAATACAATTAAATCAATAGTGAGGGGAGTTATGAATTATCCTAATCTGGAAAAATTAATAGAAGTTATACGGGTTTTAAGAAGTGAAAACGGGTGTGTATGGGATAGAGCCCAAACTCATGAATCCTTAAGACCAAACATGCTTGAAGAAGCTTATGAAGCTGTTGAAGCAATAAATAAAGGAGATATTCTCAATCTCAGAGAAGAATTGGGAGATGTTCTATTGCAAGTGCTGCTGCATTCGCAAATTGCTTCTGAATCAAACGAGTTTAATATAGAAGATGTTGCAAAAGAATTAAAGGATAAATTAATCCACCGTCATCCGCATGTTTTTGGTTCAGAAAAAGCTGATACACCGGAAGAAGTTATACAAAACTGGGAAAAACTTAAACAAGAAGAAAAAAAAGACAGAAAATCACAAATGGACGGTATTCCAAAATCACTTCCGGCACTTGCAGCTGCTCAAAAAATAAGTAAACGTGCAGTCAAAGTAGGTTTTGAGTGGGATAAAGTCGAAACTCTTCTGGATTGTATAAAATCTGAATACAACGAATTTAAAGAAGCCGTTGAAGGAAAAGATAAAACATCAATGGAAGATGAAATGGGCGATATTCTTTTTGCAACGGTTAACCTTGCAAGGTGGTACAAGATAGATGCAGAACAAGCCCTTTTAAAAGCAAACCAAAAATTTATGAAACGATTCAGAAAGATGGAAGAATTATCTGTCAAACCATTAGAAGAATATTTGTTTGAAGAGTATGATAAACTCTGGAAATCCGCCAAAAAGGAGTTAAGTAAATAATGATTGATTACAGTGTTTTAAACGAAAATGAAATATCTACACTTGCCGAAGATTTATCAATCGAAGGGAATGAAAACAGTCTATACTCCTTATCCGAAATTTTGGATTGTATTCTTCAAAACAAAATCAATGCATCAGACGAACTCAAAGACAAAATAACATCAAATATAAGAGATATCATATCAAAATACGGCAAAGGTAATATCGGACTTGCACAAATAAATCCGATTGCGGGAGATATTGAATACAATGCAAAAAAAGTTGTTAAATATATAAAATATGCGCAGGCAATGAACCTTGATATGGTTATATTTCCGGAACTTATTCTTATGGGGTATCCTATTGAAGATACAATTGAGCGGCATCCGATTATTGTAGAAGAAAATATCAAGTGGCTTAAAGAAATTGCGGCAAAAACCGGTTCAACGGCAGCGCTTGTCGGGTTTATTGAACCTCGAAAATACAACCTTACAACAGGAAAAAGCTACTATAACTCTGTTGCTATTCTCCAAGACGGAGAAATAAAAGGAATAGTCAGAAAATCACTTCTTCCGACTTATTCAGAATTCAATGATTACAGGTATATTGAACCATCACCGGTTGTCGGCGTCCAGCCGGATTCAACACTTTGTCTGTTGGATGAGGATAATGTTGTTGACAGTGACAAAACAATAGCCATAAACGGCATAAAATATGCTATTTCTATTTGTGAGGACTGCTGGAATAACAAAGATTTCTTTGACAGAACTCTATACTCTAAAGACCCGATAGAAGAACTGGCTGCAGAAAAACCGGATGTATTTATAAACTGTTCAGCATCGCCAAGCCGTGCAAAAAAAGAGCAATTAAAACACAATATGCTTTCGTTTACGGCAAACGCATATAAAACACCGATGGTTTATGTAAATCAAGTTGGGGCTATTGATAACAGCTCGTTTGAAGGCTCAAGCAGAACTTTTTCATCAGACGGGGCTCTTATTGCACGTGCAAAATCATTTGAAGAACAGTTTTTGATAGTAAACCCTATATATAAAATCGGGAAAATTTATCCGCTAACTAAAGGATTAGAAAAAACTTTGACTGAACAAAAAGTATTCACTCTTGAATATGAAAATGACTTAGAGAGAACGTATAAAACAATTGTACAAGGGATAAGGGATTACTTTAAAAAAGTCGGTTTTAAACGTGCGGTACTTGGCTTATCAGGCGGATTGGATTCTACTGTTTGTGCCGTGCTTCTGGCTGATGCACTGGGAAAAGAAAACGTTTTTGGAATAAGTATGCCGTCAAAAATTACAAGTGATGCAAGCCGTTCCGATGCAGAAATTCTTGCAAGAAATCTCGGGATAAACTTTGCGGAAGTTCCGATAAAAGATATGGTCGATACAACCAATATGATGTTTAAAACTCTGTTTAGTGAAGTGGAATCAAAATGGGACTGCAGGTACAAACAATCGTTTACTCAGGATAATATTCAGGCACGTTCACGTGCAATGTATCTCTGGGGTATCAGCAACGAGTTTGAAAAATGTCTGCCGATAGCAACTTCCGACAAATCAGAACTCTATATGGGATATGCAACAATAAACGGGGATATGTCAGGCGGTTTTGCACCTATAGCTGATGTTCCGAAAACAAAACTTTTTGCGTTTGCAAGATGGTTAAACAAAAACAGAGAAGAAAAAAATGCGATTCCGGAAGCAATTATTCTGAAAAAACCGGGGGCCGAACTTGCTATCGACCCTAAAACCGGCAAGCCGCTGATTGCTGAAGATGCACTAATGCCGTATGAATTTCTGGATGAAATAATCTGGAGAATCGAAAACAAACACGAACATTACTGGGATTTGATGGGGGTAACCTTCCAATACGAACTTAAACATGATGTATCAAAAGAACAAAAATCTGAATGGCTGGATAAATTTTACAGACGTATGTCAACTGCTCTTTATAAGTGGTCAATTCTGCCGCCATCGGTTATTGTTGAATCACGTTCTATCAATAAATACGACTATAAACAGCCGATTACATCCTCAAGAATAAATTACAAAGGGTTATCAAGAGAAGAAATAAGAACAATATTAGACGAATCGGTTTAAGAAATTTGTTAATAAAACCGGAATAAATGATGCATTTAGGTCTGTAAAATCAAATACAAGTTCATTTATACCTGCATTTAATAGGTCGTCAATGTAGTCAAAATCTTGCATAACGTTATCTTCAAACATATGCATACGGCAAAAACCATCGCAGGTAAACGGTATTATCTTCTTTAAAGAAGGGTCTTTAAGTGCAAAATTTCCTTTATGACAAGGAGCTTTGCAGGATAAACGTGATATTACGGCACTGTCACTATTTAAAGGGCACAAGCCGGAAGATGGAATACGTTTGTTGCCCGCAATTGTATATTTTTTGTTAGGAATAACATTCTTTATCTTTTTAACAGTTCTCAAAACGTTTTCAACACTGTCAAAAGAGGTAAAATCAACTGTATCAATCGGATGCAGATTATTCAAACAGTTTATTGACATGCTGTTAAGAAGGTTAATTGCCTGTCCGATTTCTATAGGAAAACGGTTTAAATCAGAATCATTGATAAATGCCCATAAATATCCGACATTGTTAACAATAACCGATGACGGATGCGGTTCCATTAATACAAGACTTTTTACATATTCATACACCCTGTCAAAATCCCGTTCTATCAAGATTCTTGGAGTTGAAAGCTGAAATTTTATATCATTCGAAGCACAAAACTTTTTAACCTTCATAATAATTTCATTAAAACTGCTCTTAGATAAATCAGCAGTAGATAAGATTTCACCGTATTCAATTGAATAAATCGGATTGTACCCGAGTTTTTTTATATAAGATTTAACCTGATTGATTTGTGCAAGTTCTGTCAATCTCAGATTAATCTTGGGAAGGTTTTTGATAGGAGAAGCTAAAACCTCTTTTTTTAGTCTTGAACGCTTTACTTCCCATTCAAACGGTAAAATATTACGGCTGAATTTAAAATCCCGTCCTGCGGCGGATATCATATCTCCGGAAAAATGGTTTGTCTGATAAATACTTCTTCTCACATGCTTAAACGGAAGTTTTTGACATTTAAACATTTTAGGTTTATCAAGAATTTTTTCAACAAGTTCCAGCCCCTCAAGAATTTCTTCTGATGAGGCAAATTTCCCTTTTATAACAACATTGTCTATTGCATCAAGTTTTTCTAATTCTTCCGCACACCACGGGAGGTTATCCGAATCAACCGCAAGAGAAAGGTTTGTATATTTTTTAATCTTTGCGATATTTTTCATATAGATTTCTTCCGTCACAATGAGTTTGTCGACTTTATGGAAGTTGCTGACAAAATCTATTCCCGACAGATTGTGAATATCAAAATACGAATCAATAATAACCTCAAACGGAAGATTGTAGCATTTTATACCTTCAATTATTGCAAAACTGTTTATGAATATTCCGTCAACTTTTGTTTTTCTAAGATATTTAATCATTTTTTTTATCTCGATTAAATCTTCTTCTGTTATATTATGTTTAAAGTTAACATATATACGGCAGTTATTGCGATGAGCCGTTTCAATAAACTCATCAAAATATTCATAGTTATTAAAAAATTTGTGATGGTAAACGTAAAAATCTCTACACGAGGTATGAGGAATAAAAGCCTCAATATCTTCCGGTTTTTTAATCGGTGCAATAATCGAAATCTTTTTCATAGAGATATTATAGATATTTATATGAATTAAATCAATAACATATTATCTTTTTAAACTATTTAAACAAATTAAAAAATATGGTTCAAAATTTTTTACAGAAGTACATAATTGTCTGTGCTAAATTTTAAATATGAGCGTTCAGTATGTACCGTTACATTTGCACACAGAATATTCTTTACTTGATGGTGCAATAAAAATTAAAGACTTATGCAAGTTTGCCAAAGAACATAACATGCCGGCAGTTGCAGTAACTGATCACGGGGTTATGTATGGTGCCCTTGACTTGTATATTGATGCAAAAGAAGCCGGTATAAAACCAATTATCGGCTGTGAGTTTTATGTACATACCGGTGATATTACAGAACGTGACCAGCACAACAATCCAAGATACCACCTTATTCTTTTAGCAAAAGATAATGACGGTTATATGAATTTAGTAAAACTTGCCTCTGATGCGGCATGCAAAGGTTTCTACGTAAAACCTCGTATCAATTTTGAACTTTTGAAAAAATATTCAAAAGGGTTGATATGCTGTTCTGCATGTTTAGGCGGTGAAGTTCTTTGTCACTTGAAAACAGGTGATTATGAAGGAGCAAAAGAAGTTGCAAAACGGTACAAGGATTTATTTGGCGATGATTATTATATCGAACTTCAAGATCATGGTTTGGAAGATCAAAAACGAACAAACCCTGATTTGATAAAACTTGCTAAAGAACTTGATATCAAAATGGTTATAACGAATGACTCCCACTATTTAAAAAAAGAAGATGCAGACTGGCATGACACGTTATTGTGTATGCAGACCCAATCATTAAAGAGTGAAGAACACCGTTTCCATTTTCCTAACAATGAGTTTTATGTAAAAACGGTTGATGAACTCCGTGATGCCTTCAAATGGATGGATTCTGAAACTTTTGACGAGTGTATTAAAAATACGGTTGATATTGCAGAAAAATGTCATGTAACAATAAAATGGGAAGCCCCGTTACCAGATTATAAAGTTCCTGCAGGATATGATACGGAATCCTACCTTGATTTCCTTGTAAATGAAGGATTAAAGAAAAAATACGGAGAAGAAAATATTACGGAAGAATTGATGGAACGTGTTCGATACGAACTCGGAATTATCCATAAGATGGGATTTTCCGCATACTTCCTTATAACCTGGGATTTTATCCACTATGCCAAAACACACGATATTCCGGTAGGGCCGGGACGTGGTTCGGCAGCAGGTTCGGTTGTTGCGTACGCACTTGATATTACGGACCTTGACCCTATCAGGCACCATTTGTTGTTTGAAAGATTCTTAAACCCGGAACGTTTTAGTATGCCCGATATTGATACAGACTTCTGTATTGATAAACGAGGCGAAGTTATTGACTACGTTGTTGATAAATACGGAGAAGATAAGGTTTGTCAGATTATAACCTTCTCAACACTTGCTCCTAGAAACGCTATGAAAAGTGTTGCAAGAGTTTTTGGTATAGAGTACGCAAAAAGCAACAAACTTGCTTCTATGATTCCGACAGATGCCAAAAATATTGATGCAGCACTTCAGGATGGAATGGAATTAAGAGAAGAATACGACAAAGACCCTGAAGTAAAAAGACTTGTTGATACCGCAAAATGTGTTGAAGGTATAAAATGCGGTATCGGTATGCACGCAGCAGGTGTTATCATTTCATATAAACCTTTAGACCAGATTGTACCCGTTCAGCCGTCTAAAGACGGAATTATTATCACTCAATACCACAGAGAAATCTTAGAAAAACTAAAACTACTCAAAATGGACTTTTTGGGATTGAGAAACCTCACAATGATACACAAAACCGTCAAACTGGTTAAAAGATGTCAAGGAATTGATGTTGATATAAATCATATTCCGCTTGATGATAAACCGACTTACGATATGCTTGTAAGAGGTGAAACTGTCGGTGTATTCCAGCTTGAATCATCAGGGATGACAAGCCTTGTAAAAAAACTTAAACCTGACGTATTTGAAGATTTAGGAGCGTTGGTTGCGCTGTTCCGTCCGGGACCGTTAGGTTCAGGCATGGTTGATGACTTCGTTGAACGGAAACACGGGCGTCAGGCAATTACTTATGCACACCCGAGATTGGAACCGATTCTTAAAGATACCTACGGTACAATGGTTTATCAGGAACAAATCATGCAGATATTCCAGGTCATGGCAGATTACTCTCTTGGGCAAGCTGACCAGGTTCGCCGTATGATGGGGCACAAAGACCCTGAAGCCATGGCCGCACAAAAAGATAAACTCATTGAAGGTTCTGCAAAATACGGAATGAAAGCGGAAGATGCAACAAAACTGTTTGAACAGATTCAAAACTTCGCTGCGTACTGCTTTAACCGTGCACACTCATCGGCGTATGCATTTGTTGCATATCAAACGGCATACTTAAAATGTCATTATCCTGTTGAATATTTATCATCACTTTTATCAAGTGTATCTGGAGATCAGGATAAAACACAGGCATATATTGAAGAAGCACAAAAATACGGTATAAAGGTTCTTCCGCCGGATATAAATAAATCGTTCCTTGAATACTCTCCTGACGGACACAACATCAGGTTCGGACTTGCGGCTATTAAACAGGTCGGAGAAGGTGTTGTTGAAGCAATTATTCAAGAACGTGAAAAAAATGGAGAATACAAAGATATATTTGATTTCTGCAAACGCCTTGACCCTAAATATGTTAATAAAAGGCTATTAGAAGGTTTAATAAAAGCCGGCGCTTTTTCAACTATTGAAAAAAGCAGAAAACAACTCTTGGAAAATATGGAATATATTATTTCTTCTGTAGCAAGAGAGGCTAAAGCCAGAGAAATGGGGCAGGTAAGTTTGTTTGCGGCTCTGCCTGAAGATGATAGTTTTGCATCTTCTCAATTTCAGCTTGGCGGTTCAGATGAAGAATTTGACGATAAACAAATACAAATGTTTGAAAAAGAATTTTTGGGATTCTACGTCACATCACACCCTCTGTTTTCAATAAGAGATAAATTGCCGTTTTTGATGACACATAAGATTTCGGAACTAAAAGAAAAACCGAATGATACACCGGTCACAATATGCGGATTGATTACGACAGCACGTCAGATTCCGACCAAAAAAGACCCGTCAAAATTTATTAAATTCCTGACTCTTGAAGATTTAACCGGAAAAGTAGAACTTGTTGCATTTAACAAAACAATTCAAGAGTACGGAGAATATTTACAGACAGAACAAAAAGTTATTATCTCAGGGAAAGTTCAGCATAGAGATGAAGAACAAACAAGCGTTCTTATAGATAACGTAAAACCGGTTGAGAACTCTAATCTGGTTACAATAACAGTAAAAGATGAATTAAAGTATGAAGAACTCTGTGCAATTAAAAATATTCTGGCAGCACATCACGGCTCTGACCCTGTACTATTCAACGTATTAGAATCAAACGACAGAATTCTGACAGCATCTATGTTCTGGGTTTCTGCATCAAATGAACTTATGAGCCAATTAAGAAAATTGTTTTCTGATAAAATAGATGTTTCTGTAAAATCAATGGATACCCCGACAAAAGAAGAAAAAACTCCGGCAGAGGTTTAAGGTTTTAAAAGCTCTATTTTATCTAATGTTAAGTTGAGTTTATTAATCCGTGAATTAACCTCAAAAATCAATCGTGTTAAAAGTTTTATCAATTTTCTTTTGTCTTTGAATTTCGGTCTGCCGAACCAGGAGCGGCCTTTTGAGGATTCAAGGAATTCATCTTTAAAATTTTTCATCCGGTTATATACAGAAACAGAGAGAACATCTTTAATATCGGCAAGCATAATATACAATTCACCTAAGAGTAACCTTGCCTGTGATATACTATCAGCCTTTACGAAATCAAGAATACTCATAAGTATTTTAAAAATTAATTCATAATAACCTATTAATTTATGTTTTTTCTTTACAAGAGTTTTTGTAAAATAATGCATTGATTGCTCATACCCTAAATCAATAAGCTTATTCCGCATACTATCCGACATATTAAGGTCAAGAATTATAACGTTTCCTGTATTAATTTTTATATAATCATAATCATCCCTGTTCCCGTAACAGCATATAATATGGTCGGTTGCGGCAGATGTCATACAGCTGTATATTGCGTTAAAGAAATCAATTGCATTGTTGTCAACTTTTTCATACTCTCCTTCCAGACGGAATTCAAGTATTCTGTTTACACCAAGTTTTAAGTTGTTTGAAAGTTTCCATAAAGGAATACTTTTCAATAAATCACCGTCAACAAGTTTTTTACAGTTTATATCAACCGGAGTCATCAACCCGGGCATGCTGCAAGAAATTCTTACAGCTTCAGCTATTTCAAAATCCGGTGTCTCTTGTTTGGAAAATTCTTCACACTTAAATTTTGTTAAATCTGTTGTATAGATTAAAAGATTTTTTTCTAAATTCGCAAATGTGACAGGTTTATTTTTCCCTTTTTTGTAAGCTTTGCCATAAAACTTTTTCTCAATGTTTTCTCTGACCCACTGGGTGAAAATTTCGCCTTTACTCAGTGCAAAATCCCTGCCAAGACTGAAATGAATATCTCTGAAAAGTTCAAAATTTACCTGCATAAATATATCTTTAATTTCTTCATAGGTAAATCCGACCGCAACATAAGCTGCAAGAATCGCACCGACAGAAGAGCCGACAAGTGTATCATACTTAATCTTTAACTCATGTAATGCTTTTACTGCGCCAACATAAGCAAAACCTCTAACAGCACCACCGCCAAATATACAGGTATAAACTTCATCTTTAGTCATAATAAAGCTATTATATACTATAAATTAATATTTATAAAGTGGCCTACTTGTACAAATATAAAAAATAAAACTACGGGAGAGAGCCCGTAGTAAGAAGTGTTTATTATTTGTCATTACATTTTATTTATCTGTTTTTATAGCGTTCAGAATTAAAACCGATTGTGGGTCTTGCAGCTTTATTGTTTCCTAATGATTTTCTTTTTTCAATGACTTCAATTGCTTTATCAAAGTCTTCATTTTTTATTCGAAGATTTTTCATATCATCAGGTTTATATGTTCCTTCTTCTATTTTTTCGAATATTCTTTCTCTGCGTTTTGCAAATCTTTCAGCATCTTCTATTGCTGATGCTATATCTGCCCCAACAGCCTTTTGTTTATGAAGTTCTTTTACATATTTATCTTCGTTAAAATTAGTATCAAACGGCATATTTTGTTTATGTATTTCAAAGATTTGTTTAACACCTTTTTCATCAGGTTCGCCAACATGAATTACATTCCCAAATCGGCCTGCTCGTGTCATAGCCTTATCAAGGGATGTAACATTATTTGTAGCTCCGATAAAATATATATCGTCTCCACGCTTTTCTGATTCACTCATTTCTGCAAGCCAAGTATTAAGTGTTTTTTCTCCGTATACGTCTTTACCGTTTCTGGCTTTAGCAATAGCATCCATTTCATCAATAAATATTATTGCCGGCTGGTTTTCTCTTGCAGAATTTACAACTTTTCTTACGTTGGCTTCTGATTCTCCAACGTATTTAGAATCCAGTTCTGAACCTTTTATATGCACAAAATATGCATTACTTTCATTTGCTGCAGCTTCTGCCAAAAGAGATTTCCCGGTTCCCGGAGGACCTTCAAGTAATATAGATTTATTCATATTTTTTTTACTTCTAAGTTCTGGATACTTAATTGGATAAACAATAAGTTCTTTCATCTCTCTTACAGTATTATCTAGTCCGCCAACGTCTTTGAACGTTATTCTTTTGGGTGCTGGTTTTGTTTCAACCGTTAACTGTTTTAAGGTTTTTTTATTAATTTCTTGAATTTTGGCTTCTGTTTCTTTCGTTTTATCCACTATCATCGCATAATCTGATTTGATTTTATTTGGCGCAATTTGTGAATTTGTATCAAAGTCAATACTTACTCCATCATAAGTTTGTAATTTATCTTTTGGAGAGATATAAATTGTTTCATTTGGTTTAACAAAAAATTTAGATTTTTGTTCTTTGTCCAGAATAAAATTCATATCCTCTCCGAGATTTGTATATTCTTTATTGCCTTGGTTTTTTGAAAATCCCATTGTTTGATTTATATTTTTATCTTCAACAAAGAATATTTTCTTTATAACTTTTTTAAATGGAGAGTAACTTTGTTTATTTGTTTTATCTATATTAGTAATATGATTTTCGAAATCTTTCATTGCTTTTTTGAAGTTTTTACTAACAAGTAAAACTTCATTAGATTTAAGAATTTCAAACAAACCATTAATTTTTTCCCCTAATGTAGGAGCTTTAGGAATTGGTGCTGGTAATCCCTTGAATGCTACTTTTAAGGGGCGCACTTGTAATGAGGCATAATTTTTATCGACTAGAACAGTACTTCCATCTTTCGGGGGATTAAGTGTAGTTGTAACATTTGTTTGCTTGGTATCTGTTGGTTTAGGTTGAATAGTTTGTGTTTGTTGTTCTGTTATCCCTGATTTGAAAGTTATATTCATGTAATAAGCCTCCTTAAAAAATTAGTGTACAAATTACATTTATTTCTATTTCTTTCAGTTTAGAGTTTTTTTTTAATTTGTCAATGTATATACTTTGTAAATAATTTAAAATTTTTATAAAAAATGTGAAAATTTGAACGATTTTTTTATAAAATTTTGATTTTTTTATAAAATTTTTGGTAAAAAATCACGATTTTGAGTTAAAAATTATAAAAAATTAATAAAAATTTAATTGTAAATAATTTTTAACATTATATTATTTAAAATATTTATATAATTCTGTAGTATATTAAATTCCTGTATAATTATCTAAATAATTAAATTTTGACTATAGATAAAATGTAGTTGCATTTGGTTTTATTTCTTGCAACGTAATTTTGCTTGTAATAAAATGGGTAACTAGAACACTTTATGCACATGAAAGAGGAAGTTAACGAATGAGAGAATTATTTAATGAATATGTAAAATCTATTACAACATATATAATGTTTCGTATTAAAGCAAAGGCTAACGAACTAAGGCCGGAATTAGAAAAGAAAAACAGAGCACCAATATTCTTATCAATGGGCGCTCCAACGGAAAATCCTCCTAAATATATGTTTGATGTATTCAAAGCGGAAATGGATAAACAAGGTGTTCATACTTATTCAACACCGAAAGGCGAAAAATTCTTTTTAGACGCTATTGCACAAAAAATGAAAGATCGGTTTAATGTTGAATTAGATTCGTCAACAGAAATATGTTCTCTTATTGGTTCAAAAGAAGGTCTTGCAAACTTTATAAGAATTATTATTAATCCAACAACAAATACTGCAGAGCAAGACGTAATATTTGTTCCTGATCCTGGCTATGCATCATATAGTCAAATGGTTACAATTGCAGGCGGGAAAACTTATTCCGTACCGTTAACACCAGAAAATGATTTCATGCCGAATTTGAATGAAGTTTGGGATGATTACATAAAAGAAGGCGGAAAACCTGAAAAAGTTAAAGCATTAATTATAAATTATCCAAATAATCCGTTAGGTGTGACTGCCACAAAAGAATATTACAGACATTGTATTGATTTTTGTAAACGTCATAATATATTACTAATGTCTGATGCTGCATATGTAGATTTATATTTTGATGAATCTGATAAACCGTTTAGTATACTTGAATTTGAAGGTGCAAAAGATGTTGCAGTCGAATTTTTCAGTTTCTCAAAACCTTATGCGATGACAGGTATGCGTGCAGGTTGGATTTGCGGAAATAAAGAAGCTGTAGGACTTCTTGCGGTTCTGAAATCAACAATTGATAACGGCTTATATAAACCACTGCAAACAGCTTGTGCTGCTATTTTAAATTCTAAAGAAGGAGAAGAATATACCAAACAGGCAAATCTTAATCTCAAAAAGAAACAGGATATATTTGTTCAAGGTATGAAAGAACTCGGCTGGCCGGAATTTAATGTCCCGAATGCAACTTTCTACCTATGGATGCCGATACCGCCAAGATATAAGTCCTCACAAGAATTTACGGATGACTTACTTGTAAAATCAGGAATAGTTGCTGTTCCGGGACATGCATACGGAAAATACGGAGAAGGATTTTTCAGAGTATCTATCGTATGTTCAGAAGAACAAATCAGAGAATGTATTGACAGAATGAAACAAGACGGATTTTATTATTAGGGGATATATTGCAGCTAAGCAGCTTAGCTGCAAAAACTTCTTATATTGTTAGTGTATTGTTATCTAAAACGCAATTCTTTCCATAAGGAATTGTGGCTTTAGTATTTTCGTGCGATATTAAAAATCCTGATGCACAAGGAATACCTAATTTTTCTGCGCTTTGAGTAAATAAATAGTCTAATTGCTCAGGATATTCAACATCAAGAAATTTTCCGAAAACCAGTCCTTTTGCATGCTTGCGGAATTTATCAATATTCATTAACTGTGTCAGCATTTTATCTATTTTATAAACCGGCTCGCCTAAATCCTCCGCAAAGAAAATAAAATCTTCATCAGGTATAAAATCAATCCCGCACATTGATACCAATGAGGCAAGATTCCCGCCCCAGATTATACCTCGTGCGGTTCCTGATTTATGGATTTTTTCAGCCTTTAATTCTTGTTTTTGATGCGTAAGAGCTTTGAAAAAACTATCCATTGTGTAACTGTCACGAGTTTTTGCCCCAAAATCTCCTTTAATCATCGGTGCAGAATAAGTGATAAGGTTAGCCCTTTTTAAAAACATAGCGGAAAGAATTGTTATATCCGAATATCCGCAGAAGTTTTTAGGATTGTTTTTTATTAAGTCATAGTCAATATTGTTTATGAGCCTTAAAGCCCCGTAACCTCCTCTTGCGCAAATTATTGTGTCAATATTTTTATTCGCAAAAGCATTATGCAAGTCTTCTAACCTGTCAGTATCTGAACCGGACAAATATCTGTCCTGTCCAAATATATGTTTTGATAGAACTACATTGTAGTCTTCGCTCTCTAAAAAATCTTTTCCTCTTATAATTGCCTCTTTGTCAAGAATAGGTCCTGACGGGGCAATTATTGCAATTGTATCTCCTTTTGTTAAGGGTTTTGGTATAATGTAGTTCATAATATCTCCTTTATGATACAATTATAGCATGAGCGATAATTATATACCTTTATACCGGAAATACAGACCGCAAAAGTTGGAGGAGATTGTAGGGCAGGAGCATATTAAACAGGCTCTTACTAATGCTATAAATCTCGGGAAAATTTCTCATGCGTATCTTTTTACCGGCCCTCGTGGTACAGGTAAAACTTCAACTGCCAGAATTCTTGCGAAATCTTTAAACTGCGTAAACGGTCCGACTGTTAATCCTTGCGGGAAATGTGCAAGCTGTGTTGATATTACAAACACGGTACCGATTGATGTTATTGAAATCGATGCTGCAAGTAACAGAAAGGTGGAAGATGCTCAAAATATTCTTGAAAAAATTCAATATGTTCCTGTTAACGGTAAATACAAGATTTATATAATTGACGAAGTTCACATGCTGACTAATACGGCATTCAATGCTCTTTTAAAAACCCTTGAGGAACCGCCTAAAAATGTTGTATTTATTCTTGCTACAACAGAATCACACAAGGTCCTTGACACAATAAAAAGTCGTTGTCAAAGATTTGATTTTAGAAGAATTACAACTGATGATATTGCAAAACATTTGAGATTTATTGCAGATAAAGAAAATATCAATATTTCAGACGGAGCACTTTATTCTATTGCAAAAAATTCTGCAGGAGGAATGCGTGACAGTATTGCATTGCTTGATCAGGTAAGTATTTTAGGAGAATCAAAAGAAATAACTGAAGATGATATCAATAATCTTTTAGGTAGAATTTCTTTTGATATTCTACATGAAATGGCAGAATATATCATTCAATCAAATGCGATTGATGCGGTAAAAATACTGGAAAAAATTTATAATTCAGGAAACGAACCTGTTCAGATATTGACTAACTTGATGTATTATTTCAAAAATCTTTTAATTGTAAAAAATTGTGATTCTAAAACTACAATTGATTTAACGAATTTAAATGAAGCACAATTAAAACTTTTAGATAAACAAAAAGAAGAGGTTGAAACACATCAAATAGTTTTTTTAATAGAAAAAACAGCAGATTATATAAAAGAAATCAAAACAACAACGAACCAGCAAATGTGGCTTGAGGTTGCAATTATTGATTTATCAAATCTTACAAACAATACTAAACTTATAGAACTTCAAAACAGATTACTGGCGCTTGAAGGCGGTACTGTTGTGCAGACTCCTGTAAGACGTATTACGCCGCCATCTTCTCCGCCACCGGTTCCTCCTAAACCGGTCTTAGAGCATAAAGAAGAACCGGTTAAAAGAATTGAAACAGAACCGGCTGAATCGGAAGTAAAAACAGAGCCGGCGGCAGAAATAGCGAATACTGTTTCTGAAGAATTTGCACCGATGCCAAAGGCTAAAATGACAGATTCTTCAACGGATATCAGAACTCTTTGGGCTAATTTGCTTTCATATATAAAAAGTCCTTCAACTCAGGCATTATTAAAACTTGCGAATCCTGTTAAAATAGCACAGGATGAAGTTGTTATAACCTTTAAGCAGGCTATATTTGTAAAACAGGCAAACGAGGGGAACAAAAAAACTGCGATTATGGAAGCTGCAGACGAAATGTTCGGGCAAAAAGATACCCCGGTAAAAATAAGAACCCCTCAAGAAGGTGACGTTGAAATAGGAAAGGTTGCGCCGCTTTCGAAACCAAAACATGCAACTCCGTCTGAAGAAAGAAAAACACTTACAGATAATGAACCTAACGTTTCTGAAGAAGAAATTCAAGAGGTTGAAGAGGCTCGTCAGGTACAGCCGGAAAAAAAAACTGAACACACAGAAGAATCAACTTTTGAATCCGATCAGAGCAAAATGATTAAAGAGTTATTCGACGGCAAGTATATAAATTAAAAAAATATAATTGATTGTATATTTAAAAACCGGGACAGTTATTTTGTCCCGGTTTTTATTTGTTTATTTGGGCTATTTATTTCCATATACAGGTTTGAATCCAAAGAATCCTCTTATTCCATCTACTACTTTACCCATGGTTTTGTCAAAACCATCTAATGTTTCATTATGCAATAACTTATATCCGGCATCAAAAGCTTTATCTATAAAATCTGATTCATACCCTCCTGATAATAAGTATGTTTTTTGCGCATCTGTAAATTTGTCTTTAAGTGAGCCGTTAAGTAGATTTGTTAATTCGTTTTTGTCAACCTTTCCATCTTTACCGCCTCGTTCTTTTCGAAGGTTTTCTATTAATGTTAATTGTTGCGGTGTCCAACTAAGTTTTTCAGCACTGGCATTAACTCCTGGTCCTGGCATAATATTCTCCTTTCTTTTTTTTTTATATTTCTTTATATTAATTTATTGTTATACATATAATATATACTATATATATAATAAGTCTTTTACTTTAAAATAATTGCTAATTTTAAGTATTATAAATTCTTAAATGGCTACATATTATAATTTATAATATGTTTCAGCTTTACATTTTGTAATATATAATTGTAACAATAATATTGTAGTTATTTTTATTTGTGTATTTATTTTTATAGAGAAATTTAGAATGAGCATTAAAAAATTAATAGGAAAAAAAATAAAGAAACTACGTATAGCTCATGGAATGACTCAAGAAGAATTATCTGAAAAAATTGATATATCCCAAAGAGCGTTAAGCAGTATAGAAACCGGAGTGAATTTTTTATCTGCTGATACTTTAGATAAAATAACTAAAGAATTGAAAATTTCTGTTAGTGATTTATTCTATGTAGAGCATTTACAAGAGCCTGACGTATTGATAATAGAGCTTGAAAACATTATAAGAAGACTTAAGCATAACCCCATAAAATTGCAAGAAGTATATAAAATTGTAAAAGTTATTTTAAGTGAAGAAAAAATTAAAATAGATTAGTGTGAAATACTTTATTATTATTTACTTAGAGAAATTTTTATTTATTTTTATAGTACAATTGTGTCTTTTTGTTGTAAAATTATAATCAAAGGAGATATTGTGATGTTATTGGAATTTCTTAATTCAAAAATACACAGAGCAACGATTACGGATTCAGATTTAAATTATGTAGGCTCTATAACAATAGATGCCGATATTTTGGATGCCGCAAATATAAAAGAATACCAGAAGGTCGAAATACTTGACATTAATAATGGTGAAAGATTTCAGACTTATGCAATTAAAGGTGAAAGAAAATCAAAAATTTTCTGTGTAAACGGTGCTGCAGCAAGAAAAGTTCAAAAAGGTGATAAGGTTATTATTGTGACTTACGGTTATTTTTCGGAAGAAGAACTGAAAAACCATAAACCTGTAATTATCCAAATAGATGATGATAACAATATCGTATAAGGCGGATTTATGGATTTCAGACCAAAAAAAAAGAAACATAAATTCAGTTTAAGCACCAAAAATATGGGTGTGGATATAGATAAAAACGAGTACCTTACAATAAGCGAATCAGATACAAATTATCCCGAGAAGTACTTTAAGAGCAAAGGGAAAAATTAATGACAGAAATGAAAAGAATATTAATCGTTGATGACGATGATGAAATCAGAGATTTACTAGAATTTGACGTGGCGCAAAGCGGATATTTTGTAGATACGGCTTCTGATGGTAAAGAAGGCTTGCAAAAAGCTTTGAATAATTCTTATGATTTGATTCTTTTAGATGTTATGATGCCGAAGATGAACGGATTTGATGTTTGTAAAAATATCAGACAGGCAAAGTTATCAATCCCGATTTTGATGCTTACGGCAAAAGGTACTATCAACGATAAAACAATCGGCTTTGACTGCGGCGCTGATGATTATCTGGTAAAACCTTTTGATATCCAAGAAGTTCTGCTGAGAATCAGAGTTCTTTTAAGACGGAATCAGGTTCAAGATACTAATCCGATTTCAAACGAAATTTTGCAATCAGGAAATATTGAAATATTCCCTGAAACATTAGAAGCTGTTATATTGAATAAAAAAGTCAAACTTACTCCAACCGAGTTTGAAATATTATATTGCCTTATGCAGCATTTTAATAATCCTGTAACCCTTGCGACACTTCTTGATGAGGTCTGGGGGTATGATAGTGATGAAGATGTAAGAATGGTAAGGGTTCATGTTGGCGGCTTAAGAAACAAAATTGAGCCTGACCCTAAAAAACCGCAATATCTTCATACTGTTACAAATGTCGGTTATAAACTGACTCCTTTTGGGGAATAATTTTATGAGTATAACAATTCGCGCGCCTCGTTTAAAAATTGTTGAACAAATTGCAATTGTTTTGTTTTTTGCAATTGTTATTCCAATGACTATCAGCGGATTTATTATCAATAATATTAACCAGCAGTCTGTAAGAGCGCAGTTGAAAGTTACTGCTGAATTGATTGCAAATATGGTATCTGATGAGGTGGATGTATTTGAAACTACTGCATCAAATGAATTAAAACAAATCGTAATGACTCTGGATTATTTTCCGTCAGTGCCTGCCAAGAAGGCATATCTGAATAATATAAGAAAACATTCAGAGATTTATAAAGAATTACTTGTTGTAGATTCAGTTGAAGAATTTAATAAAATTTATGATGCAGCTATTGATAATCAGGAAACCGCAATGCTGACGCCGTTGAAAAACGGAAAGTATTTAGTTGCTATTTTTGATATACAGGTTTTGAAAGACCAGCTGTTTACTCCTTTAGAAGATGATAAAAGACAGATTTATGTCTTAACATACGATAAAAAACTTTTAACCTCGCATAATTATAATGATAAAATTTTTAAACAAACTTTAGCGCAATTGCCCCAAAAAATGGTTGATAATGAAGCTCAGGTTTTCGGAAAAGTAAAAAATCAGCCGTTTGTCTATCTGAAAAAAGATAACCCAAATATTATCATAGTCGTAAATACTCCCCGTGATATGACAAAAATGACAATTGAATACGGCAGAACAAAGATAATTTTATCCGTTTTGATAGCATCGTTAACAGTTCTTTTTATTGTAGGGCTTTACACATCTTACCTTTATATTAATATAAGGCAGCTATTTAAGGCTATTATTGCAATTTCAAAAGGTAATTACCGGCGCCGTATCAGGCTTTTGACGAATGTGTTTACTCCTTACGAAATTATATTCTTATCCTTTGAATTTAACAGAATGGTTAAACAGATAAATAAATCGTATTCAAAACTAAAGAAAACCAATAAGGAATTGAAAGAATTAAACGAGTTTCGCTCAAATATGATTGATACAGTAAGTCATGAACTGCGTACTCCTTTAACCAGTATTTTGGGATATACTTCACGTCTTTTGAGGCAGGATATAGAAATTGATAAAGAAACTCAGCAAAAATCATTGAAGGTTATAAAAAAACAATCCGAACGCTTGAAACGTATGATTGAAGATTTGCTGGTAATTCCTGATATTGAAGATTCAAGAATTAATATAATAATGGATTCAATTTCTGTTCCTCCTGTTATTGAAGATGCAATTTTACTTATTAAAAACGCATCTAATAAAACTATCGTAAATCAGGTTTCGGGAGCTTTGCCATCTATTTATGCAGATAGAGACAGATTTGAACAGGTCATAATCAACTTGATAGAAAATGCCGTAAAATATGCGGATGAAGACTCTGATATTATTATATCTGCAGGGGAAGAAAACGGAAAAGTATTTATTGAAATTAAAAACAAATATCCGCTGATATCCCGTGAAAAATTGAAAACATTATTCGATAAATTTACTCGTATTGATGATAAGACAACCAGAACAACAAGAGGTACGGGACTCGGTTTATTTATCGTAAAAGGTCTGGTAGAGGCTATGGGTGGCGAAGTAAGATTGTATTCAACAGAAGAATACGGTTTTACTGTAAAAGTATTTTTTGACAAGGTTGAACAAGAATGAAGCGCGCAATAGATGAATCATTAAAAGTAATGAATGATGTTCCGGTTGGAGCAATAATTGTAAAGGATGGTGTTATCCTTTCTTCCTGCCATAACCGCAAAGAAGAACTTAATGATGTGACCGCTCATGCAGAAATTCTTGCGATACGTGATGCCGCACAAAAACTCGGAAGATGGCGTTTGGATGACTGCGAAATGTATGTCACACTGGAGCCTTGCCCTATGTGTGCCTGGGCAATAATGCAGGCTAGAATTAGAACATTGTATTTTGGAAGTTATGATACTCAATACGGTGGATTTTCTGCTTTACATCTTGATAAAACCGCTAATTCAAATATCAAAATCTATGGCGGGATAAAAGAAGATGAGTGTGATAAATTGTTAGAAAGGTTTTTTAAAAATATACGATGATTACGAAGATTACTAAGGCAGAACTTGATGAACTTGCTGAAAAATACGATAAGTCTGATTTTATTGAATTTGACCCGATTTCAACTGCTCATAAATATGCTAAACCGGAAGAAATAGAAGTTATCGGATTTATTGCCTCTCTGTTTGCTTATGGCAGCCGCAAAGTTTTTATACCTAAACTCAATACACTCTTTGCTTTGATGGGATATTCTCCAGTAGATTATCTGAAAAAAGGTGATTTTTCAAATCTTGCAGGGTTCAATTATCGTTTTGCAAAAGAAGAAGATGTTATTGCGATTTTTAAAGTTTTGTCAAAATTATACAATTCCGGAGAAACATTAGGTTCTTTATTCAAATATGGATATGAAACTACAGGTACAATTTTGGGTATGTTTAAGGTCGTTACTGATTATTTTTATTCAAATGCAGAACATGCCGGCGATGGTTTTTATTTTATGCTTGCGAATCCTGATAACGGCGGAGCAATGAAGCGGATGAATATGTACTTAAGATGGATGGTTAGAAAATCAGAAGTGGATTTTGGAATATGGGATTTTATCCCGAAAAGCGAATTATTGATACCTTTAGATGTGCATGTTGCCAGAGTTTCTAGAAAAATGGGACTTTTGACCAGAAAAAGCAACGATTTTAAAGCTGTTCTTGAATTAACGAATAATTTAAAACAATTTGATTCAGAAGATCCTGTAAAATATGATTTTGCTATTTATGGTCTTGGTATAATGCCTCAATAAGAATATTTATATTTTATTTTAGGTATGAGTAATTCGTTTCATATACTAAGTTTAACTTAGGTGCATTTTTTGTCCAATAATTGTGTATAAATTTAATCCCTTCTAATGTTTTTTGGTATTTGCATACAAGTTCTTTGACGCTGAACTCATTATTTACATCAATTTGTTTCCATTTTTCAGGCATTTGTTGTTTTGATTGTATTATTAACTCATTCCATAAATGATTTACCATATCACATATTTTGTCATTATCTATTTGTTTATAATTATCAGATTTTGTTAATGAAGAGTATTCTCCATTTATATTGATAGCAGAAACTTTTTTTATTGCAGATTTCTCGTTCAGCACAATAAAATCAGGAAAACTTATTGGTGTACTGTATAAGCTATCTGTAGGATGTCCATGAATAACAGAATAATTTATTCCAGGTAAACGAGTGCGCAGGTAATCGAAATAGGTTAGATTTCCAAAGACTTCTCCTTTACTTCCTTTATATTCTCCTAAAATATCGTTATTTGTGTCATCGATATATACTAAATATTCATATGGATGTTCAGATTTTAGTGCTCGAACTATTTTCTTTACTGCATAATCATTTGCATCTTTTTTAGAATCAAAGTTAACCTGTTCTGATTTTACTCTGGGAGAATCGTCAAATGTAGCGTAAATCTGTGGTGCAAGCATATTTAATCCAACCAAAAAACCTGTGGAGGTATATATTAAGCGCTTCATAAGCTGTTTATCCTTATTAATAGCTTCTAATGACTGATTTATGACTTCTTTTTTGCGCCCGTTAAAGTTTTGTTGATTATATGTTGGAGTAAATTTGTTAATTAACATACTAATTATAAAACTAAATAAGTTTTTTTTTGCTAGTATTTTTTTATTGAAATTAGAATTAAATCGTTGTATAAAAATAAAGAATAAGTTTAATAAGGATTAAAAGAATGAATGAATATTTAAAAAGAGTACTTGATGAAACATCAGTAAAGAATTCTAACGAACCGGAATTCCTTCAAGCGGTTAAAGAAGTTTTAGAATCACTAGAACCGGTAATAGATGCGCACGATGATTATGATAAAAATGCATTTTTAGAACGCATGGTTGAACCTGAAAGAATTATCTCTTTCAGAGTTCCATGGATGGATGATAATGGACAGGTTCATGTAAATAGAGGTTACAGAGTACAATTTAGTTCTCTTATAGGTCCTTATAAAGGTGGATTAAGATTTCACCCTAGCGTAAACCAGAGTATAATGAAATTTTTAGGTTTTGAACAAATATTTAAAAATGCTTTAACAGGTTTACCAATAGGCGGAGGTAAAGGCGGAAGCGATTTTAATCCGAAAGGAAAATCTGACAATGAAATTATGAGATTTTGTCAAAGTTTTATGACCGAATTATATCGTCATATTGGACAAGATGTTGACGTTCCGGCAGGAGATATTGGTGTCGGAGCAAGAGAAATCGGTTATTTATTCGGTCAATACAAACGTATAAAAGATACATTTGAAGGCGGAGTATTAACCGGAAAAGATATCGTTTACGGTGGTTCTTTAGCAAGAAAAGAAGCAACTGGTTACGGGCTTATTTTCTTTATGAGAGAAATGCTAAAACAGCATAACAATTCTCTTCAAGGCAAAACCGTTACAATTTCAGGATCCGGAAATGTAGCAATTTATGCCTGCGAAAAAGCTGTAGAATATGGTGCAAAAGTTGTTGCAATGTGTGACTCAAACGGGTGTATCTATGATAAAAACGGAATTGATTTAGAACTTATTAAACAAATCAAAGAAGTTGAAAGAGGAAGAATAAAAGAATATTTAAATAAACATCCGGAAGCAGAATATATTGAAACAACAAAGGATAATTATCCTATTTGGAACATCAAAGCAGATATAGCATTACCATGTGCAACACAAAATGAAGTAACACTTGATTCTGCAAAAAAACTTGTTGCAAACGGTGTAATTGCAATCGGTGAAGGTGCTAATATGCCTTGTACGGCTGAAGCAACTGAATATTTCTTGCAAAACAATGTTCTAGTCGCACCTGCAAAAGCTGCAAATGCAGGCGGTGTTGCAACATCTGCAATTGAAATGTCTCAAAACAGTATGAGGTATTCATATACGTTTGAAGAAGTTGAAGAAAAACTTGATAAAATTATGACAAATATTTTTGAATCTTGTAAAAAAGCAAGCGACCAATACGGATGCAGCGGGAATTACGTTGCAGGGGCAAACATTGCAGCATTCCAAAAGCTGGCAAAAGCAATGAGAGCACAAGGAATAGTTTAAAAGTTTATTAATTCCCTGATATTATTATCAGGGAATTTTAATATGAATAAGAAAGAGTTAACGATGTTAAAAGATTTATTGGAAAAGAAAGAATGTTTCAAGCTCGTATGTGGTGCCGGAAACGAAGATGCAGAAGAAGTAGAAAGACTTGTTACATTATATTCAAAAGCCGGATGTATGTTTTTTGATTTATGTGCAAAACCGGAAATTATAGATGCTGCAAAAAGAGGACTTGTAAGAGCAGGAATTAAAGAAAATAGATACTTATGTGTAAGTGTCGGAATAGACGGAGATCCGCATATAACTAAAGCGGTTATTAATCAAACAAAATGTGTAAAATGCGGGAAATGTAAATCAATTTGTCCTCATGATGCAATAATTGAACTTGATAAATACAAAGTAAAAAAAGAAAGATGTTTAGGCTGTACCCAATGCGCTAATCACTGTCCGAAAGGTGCAATTGAAATGGTAAGCCAGCTAATGGACTATAAAGATGCACTGCCAAAACTAATTGCTAAAGGTATTGATTGCATAGAATTTCATGCAATATCGGAAGATGAAAGAGATGTAAACGAAAAATGGCTGCAGTTAAATGAAATGTTCGATGGTATGCTTTGTATATCAATAGACCGCTCGGAACTTGGCGACAGAAAACTTAAAGAACGTGTTAAAAGAATGCTTTCAATAAGAGAACCTTATACAACCATAATTCAAGCCGACGGAATAGCAATGAGCGGAAGTAATGATGAATTCGGCACAACACTTCAATCTGTTGCAACAGCACAACTATTCCAAAACGCAAATTTTCCGGCATACATTATGATGTCAGGCGGCACAAATACAAAATCAACAGAGCTTGCAAAAATGTGCGGTGTGAGACCTCACTGTCTTGCTGTTGGCTCTTATGCCAGAAAAATTGTAAAAGAATATCTAATAAGAGATGATTTTTACACAAATGAAGAAAATATGGCAAAAGCTGTAAAAATTGCAAAGAACCTGATTGATACATCATTGGAGAATATGCGTGATTAAACTTAAAACCAGAGATTGGGATATTGATAATATTGAAACCATGCTTTTTGATAAAGACGGTACGTTTATTGATTTGCATTATTTTTGGGGGAAAATGACAGAACTAAGGTCAAAAGAAGTTATAGAGCAATTTAAAATGGATAACAACCTATTTTCTAAACTCTGTTTATACCTTGGATATGATATTGAAACCGGTAAAATGCTGAAAGATGGTATAACTGCACTTTATTCCAGACCTAAGATTATTGATATATTCTGCGAAAATCTGAAAGAATGCGGGATTAATACAACACATCAAGAAATTGAAACGATTTTTGATTATATAAATACCGTATTTTATAAGGATATGGAGAAATACACAAAGCCGATAGAAAGTGCAATTGATTTTATCAGAAATGTCAATAGACTAGGAATAAAATGCGGAATTGTAACATCTGATTCTAAAGAATCAACTCTTTTAACATTAAAACATTTTCACTGGGAAGATTTGTTTCAATCTGTAATCGGCAGAGAATCGACTCCTGAACACAAAGAAAGCGGCATTCCTGCCCAAATGGCATTAGAAGAACTTGGTGCAGACCCTAAAACAACAATAATGATAGGCGATGCTCCAATGGATTATTTTGCAGCAATAAATGCTGGGATTGAAAAAACTATTCTGACGGCAACCGGACAAATTGAGAAAGAAACTCTTTTGGAAACATCATCGTATGTAGTTGATTCATTAAATGAAATCAAGTTAGTATGAATTATTTATTATAAATATTTTTTGCGCGTTTTACAATGTTTTTGTATTGAGGTCTTAGTTTTTTCATCACTGATAAAGAGTCCAAAAATATATCTGTTAAAAATGCAAGGCTGCCGATAGAAACAGAACCTTCTATAGGTCGTTTTTCAGAAAAATATTTTATAGTTGCAGTGCCGCTAATACCTATGCCTATTCCTGATGCAGTTGCAGTTTTCCTTATATTTCGGTATTGTCTTGTAATAGCTGTTCCTGATTTTATATTTAATAACTTCACAATTATCCTCGATTATTATATATTCTTTTTGCGCGTTTTACTATTGCTTTGTATTGAGGCTTTAATTTTTTCATCGCTGATAAAGTATCCATTGCCATATTATAAAAAATCGCAAAAGCAGCACAAGATACTGCGCCTTCACAGGCTGATTTTTGGTTAAATGAATGGACAAAAACAGCTCCTGATGTGGTCGCTACAGTACTTGTCAAAACCATCTTTTTTCTTAAATTTCTATATTGTCTTGTAATAGCATTTCCTGATTGAATTCTTGGAATTTTCATGTTTGTCTCACTTACTATTTTAATTAGTATAATACAGATAAAAATGTTTTTGCTAATTTATTAACTTTTTTTAATAACTATCCCAAAATATAAAAATATGTAAAAATAGAATTGTATAAAATAAGGAGGCGAATTAAATGAAAGACAAGACTTTTTTAATGATTCCTGGTCCTACACCTGTACCGGAATCTGTAATGATGGAAATAGCAAAACATCCTATAGGACACCGTTCCTCTGAATTCTCCTCCATATTAAAAGAAGTATACGAAAACCTTAAATACGTTTTTCAAACAAAAAACCATGTATTTTTATTTACATCAAGTGGAACAGGTGCGATGTGTGCTGCACTTGAAAACCTTGTAAACGAAGGAGATAACGTATTATGTTTATCTCTTGGGAATTTTGGTAACCGCTGGGCAAAGATTGCAGAATCAAGAGGGGCAGTTGTCGAAAAAATAGAAGTTGAACCGGGAGAAGTTATAAATCCTGATGTTTTAAGAACACGGCTTGCGGAAGACACTGATAAAAAAATAAAAATTGTAACCCTTACTCACAGTGAAACGTCAACAGGTGCAGCAAACGATATTAAAACACTTTGTTCAATAATCAGAGAACACGGTGCAATATCTGTTGTAGATGGAGTAACTTCTGTCTGTGCAATGCCTTGTAAACCTGATGAATGGGGTATTGATGTTTTAGTTTCAGGTTCACAAAAAGGTTTTATGATTCCGCCGGGATTAGCATTTTTAACCTGTAACGAAAGAGCGTGGAAGGTTTATGAACAATGTAAACACCCTAGCTTTTATTTTGACTGGGCGGCACATAAAAAAGCTGTAGAAGGAGATACAACTCCTTTTACACCTGCTGTAAACCTTATTGTCGGACTTAATCAGGCACTTAAAATGATTAAAGATGAAGGAATTGAAAATATGAATGCCCGTCATAAACGCCACTCAATGGCTTTAAGAAAGGCATTAAGAGCAATAAATCTTGAACTATTGGTGAAAGATGATAAAAATGCAAGTTATTCAATAACCTCAATATTACCTCCTGAAGGAATTTCTGTTCCTGATATCAGAAGCACGATGAAAAAAGATTACGATATTGTAGTTGCAAATGGTCAAAATAAACTTAAGGATAAAATCTTTAGAATGGGAACACTTGGTTTTGTATGCGATAGGGATTTGATTGCTGCAGTTGGTGCTCTTGAAGCAACTTTAGATAAACTGGGGCACAAGTTTGAATTAGGCAAAGGCGTACAAACACTTATTAAAGAATTAAAGGAGATATAATGAAGGTTTTAGTTACAGATAAGATAAATGAATCAGCAGGAAATATTATTTCTCCTGTTGCAGAGGTCGATTTTCTACCGACCATGCCGGAAGATGAACTTGTAAAAATTATTCCGCAATACGATGCATTAATGGTAAGAAGCCAGACAAAAGTTACACCTAAAATAATAGAAGCCGCGAATAATCTGAAAATAGTCGGCAGAGCAGGAGTTGGTGTCGACAATATTGACCTTGATGCAGCCACACAAAAAGGGATTATTGTTGTAAATTCTCCGGACGGAAATACAATGGCTGCCGCAGAACATACGATTGCTCTAATGCTTGCAATGGCTCGTAATATTGCTCCTGCTGCAAGTTCAACTAAAGAAGGGAAGTGGGATAGAAGTAAATTCACGGGCTGCGAACTTTATAACAAAACACTCGGTATTATAGGTCTCGGAAAAATAGGTTCACACGTTGCAGAAGTAGCAAAAGCGTTAGGAATGAAACTTGTTGTATTTGACCCGTTTGCATCTAAAGAAATTGTTGAAAAAATGGGCGCTGAATATGTTCAACGTCTTGATGATTTCTGGGGAAAATGTGATTTTATAACAGTTCATGTTCCAAAGACAAAAGATACTATTAATATGATAAACAAAGATACCATTGCAAAGATGAAGCAGGGTGTACGTCTTGTAAACTGTGCAAGAGGTGGTATTATAAACGAACAGGATTTAAAAGATGCAATCGAATCAGGCAAAGTTGCCTCTGCAGCTATTGATGTTTACGAAAATGAACCACATATTGAAGAATGCCCGCTGATTAATTGTACAGGAAACATTGTGCTAACTCCGCATCTTGGTGCAAGTACGCAGGAAGCACAAATGAATGTTGCAGTTGACGTTGCAGAGCAGATAAAAGAAGTTTTATCAGGCGGCTCTGCATCATCAGCAGTTAATATTCCGTCTCTTCGACCTGATAAACTTGAACCGGTAAAAGATTACATGCAGATTGCAGAAAACTCGGGCGAACTTGCAATGCAGATTTCAAAAGGCAGTATAAAATCTATTGAAATAACGGCTCAAGGTGAACTTGCAGAACTTGATATTCAGCCTTTGGAAGTCGCAGTATTAAAAGGAGTACTTTCCTCAATACTAGAAGGGGTAAATTATGTAAACGCACCTGTTATTGCAAAGAAAAGGGGGATTGATATAATCTCAACCCGCTCAAAGAAAAAATGTAATTTTGCAGGACTTTTGATAATTAAATTAACAACCGATAAAGAAACAACAACTGTTGCGGGAGCACTGGTTGCAAAAGATATTCCAAGAATTGTCAAGATTAATGATTACGAAACAAGTATTCGTCCGCAAAGACATATGCTGCTTGTTCCGCACGTTAACCAACCGTCTATGATTGCAAAAGTTGCTCAGGTTATCGGTGAAAATAATATCAATATCGGTTCTATGAACGTTGTTCAGAAGAATGATAAGCATGAAACAGAGTCAATAATGGTTATTAACGTAGATTCAGGAGTAAATGATAAGACCTTGTCAGGTATTTCTGAAATAGATGGGGTACATGATCCTAAATATGTTAACCTGACAGGACAGGATTAAGATATGAAATTAGCGGTATTTGACTTTGATTCCACACTAATGGACGGTGAAACAATTGAGTTTTTAGCCCGTGAAGTTGGTATAGAAGATAAGGTTAGAGATATTACAACTCGTGCTATGCAGGGTGAACTTGATTTCTTTGAAAGCTTACAAAAACGTGTTTTACTTCTAAAAGGACTCAAAGTCGATACTGTTAATAAAATTTGTGAAGGTTTACCGCTCATGCCGGGAGCAATCGAAACGGTACAGGAGTTAAAAAAGCGAGGATACAAAGTTGTTTGTTTCTCTGGCGGGTTCAAAAATGCAACAGTTCCTTTTGCCGAAAAACTTGGGCTTGACGGAGAATTTTCGAATATTTTGCATTCTAAAGACGGTATTCTGACTGGTTTTGTCGGCGGAGAAATGATGTTTAACGACTCCAAAGGACAAATGCTTAAAAGACTACAAAAAATACTTGGCATCACACATGCTGACACACTTGTCATAGGTGATGGTGCAAACGATTTAAGTATGTTTAAATATGCTGATAACAGAGTTTCTTTCTGCGGCAAACCAATACTTGAAAAAGAAGCAAATATCATAATTAAAGAAAAAGATTTAAGATTAATATTGAAAACAATATAACACAATTGGTATTGTGTTAT
>CALUXV010000022.1 GCA_944324835.1 Candidatus Gastranaerophilales bacterium | reverse complement strand
TAATAACCGTTTTTAGGGAAATCAAGTGTAGGTGTGTGTAGATAATTAACACCTTATATGTGATTTCTCTTTTTTTTACAAAAAAGAATATTTTTCATATAATACATTTATGAAAATAGCTTTTATACCAATAGATAACAGACCTGTATGTTATAATCTTGCAATTGATATTGCGGCAATAGATAAAAGTATTGAGTTTTTTATTCCGCCAAGAGAATACTTAGGTTCACTGACCAAGTATGCAGATACGGATAAAATATATGAATGGTTTAATTCTTTACCTGATATAGACAAAGTAGTTATCTCTCTTGATACAATAGCTTACGGAGGGTTAATTCCATCAAGAAGGAGTAAAGATACTGAAGATAAAATAAAAGAAAGAGTACAAAGATTCCGTTCAGCCTGGACTAAAAAGAAAGCTAAAGTTCTGGCTTTCTCAAGTATAATGCGAATTTCAAACAATAATTATAATGAAGAAGAAAAAGAGTACTGGAAAGATTACGGAACAAAAATATTTGAATATTCATATAACACGCATAAATGTTCTTTAGGAGAATTTGGCAGTCCAATACAAAATCTCATTCCAAGAAGTATTCTAAATGATTATTTAATGACCCGTCAACGCAACTTTAATATAAACAAAATGTATCTTGAATGGCAAAAACTCGGTTTTTTTGATGAACTTATATTTTCAAAAGACGATTGTGCAGAATACGGATTCAATGTAAAAGAGGCAAATGAACTTGAAAAAGCCGGAGGAAAAATTATTACAGGCGCTGATGAAATTCCGATTAGCCTTTTATCACGTGCGATAGAAAAAAACATATCAATAAATCCCATATTTATAGAAAACGATTCTAAAAACCTTATTTCTAATTACGAAGATGTATCTATAGAACAATCTGTACTTAATCAACTAAACCTTGCAGGAATTGAAGTTAAAGAAGATGCAGATATTACTTTAATTATAAACAATTTCAAAAACCATCAGGGTGAAATTGTAATGAAACGTTCAACGGAACAGTTTTCAGGAGATATAAAACTTCCTGATACTCCTTATATGATAGCGGATGTAAGAAATGCAAACGGGGCTGATAATAATTTTGTAGACAGCATTTTACCACAGATTAATATGGATAATTTTTACGGTTACAGCGGATGGAATACTTCAGCAAATACTTTAGGAACTCTTATTTGTGCTGCAAAAATTAAATTTAATGCGAAAGAATATGACGATAGAGCATTTAAAAAGGTTCAGATGATAAGATTTCTTGACGACTGGGCATATCAGGCAAATGTCCGCCAAACTCTTGATAAACCGCAGGATATAAAAGATAAAATGAAACCTTATGAAAAAAAAATATCACATGTTTTAGATATTGAAGTTAATAACAATTATATTTACCCCTGGAACAGGTTATTTGAAATTGAGGTAGTTGATGAATCTAATTGATATAATCCTGTTATCTTTTGCTCTATCTATAGATGCTTGTGTTGTATCATTCTCTTACGGTACAAAAATTAAACAACAAGTATTAAAATCATCATTATTACTTGCTCTATTTACCGGTATATTTCAGTCTTTAATGCCATATTTAGGCGGAATTTGTACAAATTGCGTAAGAGTTTATATAGAACCGTTTTCCAAATGGATTGTATTTGGGATATTTCTTTATCTTGGTATAAATTTCATAAAAGAATCTTTTGAACCAAAAACATCTTCAAATGATTTAACTCTTTCTACATTATTCATGATAGCTGTTGCAACCAGTATTGATGCATTCTCTGCCGGAATTACGCTATCATTAAACCTTACAAATATTATACCTGCTATAATTTTAATTGGGCTGGTTACTTTCACAAATTCAATTATCGGCTTTTTTACCGGACAATTTTTCAGTAGACTTAATCCTAAAATTCTTGAAATTTTAGGCGGCATAATTCTCATTATCCTCGCAATAAAAGTTATCATTTCATAGCAAATTTATTATTTTACAGGTATTATATATCCATACATGAAAGGATAGGGATATGAATAGTATAAATAATAATATAAACTTTAAAGCAAGAGTACGAATGAGAGATGTAAAAGAATTTTCTAAAGCTATGGCTGAAGCAACTCCGGCTTTATCTTCAGGGTCTTGTATTACAGGAGGTATAGGCTCCAGTGCAGCTGCAACTACCGCATCACATGTTGCAGGGTCTGCATCAGATGTTTTAGCCTCTGCTTTTACTGCAAAAGTATCTGCAATTGATTCTTTTGGAATAGTCCCTTCATATTTAGAATCAGCAGCTCAACATTCTACTCCGGCAACTGTTGCTTCTTCAGAAGCAAACCCAAGTATTGCCGGTATGTTATTTAGTACTATAGGTACTTTTTTCCACCGTTTAGGACGTGTTAAAGTTCATATTAAAGACCCTAGTAAATAATGAATACGATTACAACAACATATAATAAATATAATCAACCAATTTATAATATTCAGAATCATCAGGTATTTAAAGGAACACCTTTAATACCTGGTCCTGCAATTGAAAAATCGGCAAGAAGTGTTGAATTTTTTGGCAGAAAAATTGTTAATAAAATATGTGACTTTTTTGCACCTAAACAAAATAACGAAATTTATAATAATTTAATGACTGTAAAACCTGAAAGTCCTGAATATATTAAAGCTATAAGTTTAGTCAGCCGGTTATTTTCCTCTAAAAAAGAAATTGAAATTAATCTTGAAAGTAACCGCATACAAAAAATTGCACAATCTGGGAAACCGCATATTTTTATTATGAATCATGATAACCAAAGTAAAGACCCCAGAATGCTTGCATTTTTTAATACCCTTTTAAACGAAGAATACTTACGTACAGGACAAGCCCAAACCTGCCCTAGACCTAAAATTATTTTAAACAGAGATATTTTACTTTCAATGAATAAAAATAAAAGACAAATTTTTGAAAAAATAGGTGCAATACCTGTCGATGCCAGCATTTACTCTACTGACAAAAAAGGGAATGCTAAACAGTTAATAAAACTAATTAAAGGTTTTATAAACGGCGATTCAAATATTTTTATATTCCCTGAAGGTAAAAATGCCGCATTTAAATATGCACCTTTAAAAGAAAAATTCCAATTAGGAGTAGCTGAGATAGTAACAAAACTTACTGACCGCCTCCCGGAAGTAAATGTAACACCAATAGGGTTTGCATATAACAAAGGATATAAAACCGCAGGAGATAGCATTTATATCGGAGAAACTGTAACTTTTAAAAAAGATGCAAATGGTACATATGCCTCAATAGGAAATGTTTTATCTCCACATGCAAGAAATCATTATAAAAAATTCTTCGGAAATCAAAATAATACACTAATTACAAAAAATTCTATTCCTGTTAAAGGAAAAGAAATCAGTGAGTACATCGGCGGAATTCTTTGTGAAAATCTGAGAATATGTACAGAAGAAGCCAAAGCAGCGCTCCCCAAATCCTCCCCAACAATTTTATTAGAAGTATAACAGTCATGAAAAATCCACCTTTAAATAGTATTTTAGAATACTAAATTTATGGTATAATAAACCAAAATGTAATAAGCAAAAAGGATAAAAAGATGAGAGCATTATTAATTATACTTAGTTTATTTGCGTTTATGAATATGTCATTTGCAGCACCGTACAAAGGAGATGCAAAATCTGCAAGAATTCCTGCCGGAACTGCTTTTAAAGTACAAATTATGCAAACAATTGATACTCTGGCTAATCAAGAAGGAGATATTTGTAATTTTATTTTATTAAATGACCAAAAATATCATGACAATGTTGTGCTCCCTGCAGGATCGATTATTAGAGGAAGTATCTCCCGTGTAAAAACTGCAAAATTTTGTTCAAGAGGAGCTGTTTTATATATAGATTTTGACCATATCGTAACCCCAACAGGACGTCAGGTTCCTTTGAGTTTAGGTTTTGTAGGTTTACCCAAAATCACATATGACGGCGGAATATATAATCAAAAAGGATATGGAGAAGCAATACAAAATAACTGGCATAAATGTGTTGATATAACAAAAGTATCAACAAATTATGGTTTAAAAGCAGGCGATTCAGCTCCGGGCATACAAATTTTAACCTGCCCTGTATGTGCAATCGGCGGCGGTGTCGGTGGAGTATGCTATCTTATTGGCGATAGCATCATTGACCTTTTTAGAAAAGGTGAAGATGTTTGTTTCCCTAAAGGTACAATATTCCACACAAAACTGACACAACCTATTGATGTCCCGGTATCATAAAAAATATTGTAAATTTAAAGAAACTATAATTTATTAAGCAACGATATCGTAAATCTTTTTAAACATCTTATCGGTAATTTCTTGAATATATTCTTGAGTTACCATACCGTTAATAATACAATCTGCTATTTGATAAGTTGGTCTTATATATTCTTGCGCTGTTTTATTTACATCTTTAAATTGTAAATCAGCAGCTTCGCCAGTTTTACCTCTTGAGATAGCTCTTTTATACCAACGTTCTTTAATAACATTTAGTGGAGTAAATACATATACTTTTACATCCATAATATCTCTGACTTCTTCGTTTAAAACATATAAACCTTCTGTTAATATAACTTTTGCCGGTTTTTTTACATCTCCATCAGGCTTTGACTCACAAGTTTTGAAATCATATCTAGGGGATACAACCGTTTCACCATTTTTTAAACCTATAAGATGTTGTTTCATCAACTGTAAATCTATTACATCAGGTGTATCAAAACTAAATCCTGATTTAAAAAGTTCTTCATAACTACCTGCAGCTTGGAGTTCTTTTGAGGTATCTTTATAATAATCATCACAGCGTATTACAGTGTAAATACCTTCTTTTTTATCTTTTAAAACTGCTTTGATGGTGTTATCTACAAAAACTGTTTTTCCAGATGCACTTTCACCTGTAATACCAATTAAAAATGTTTTTTTCTTCTCTTGCACAACTTTACGTGCAATATTCATAATAAAATTATCTTTTACTCTCAAAAATAAAGGCTGTTTCTCTTTTTTATCTTCTTCTAAAATTTCTTTAAAGCCCTCAACAATATTAGATATTAATTCCATATCTAATCTGTTTGAATAAAAATTGTAATTCGTTAATTCTAATGTTTCCATCATAACTTACACCATCTTTTCATACACAAGTATAATTTTACAGTAAACGTAAAAAAAATACCGCAATTGTTATAATTTGTTACTTAACACTTGTACACCATTGTTTACAAGGGGTTAACCCTGTTTTGATAAATTGTATTGTTTTTATCATTATACAGGTTTTTTACTACTATTGCAATAAGTCATGGGAATCAGATATTTTGCTATTTATAGGAAAAATATTTACCTAATGTTACATTGGTTTACAATTTTAGCAATTTTTTCAGAAAAAATTGCTTTATATATATGTAAGGTTAATGTATTTGAAAGGTTAGTTATGTTACAAGTTCCATCATATTACCGTGCTGATGATTTACTTTTACAAGCATTATATGATGAAGGATGCAAAATTTGCCACGAACATCCTGACCATAAAACACATGATTACCCAAATGATTCTTTTCATCATTCAGACAAAAAAGAATTATTAAAAAAAGGTTTAACAATCGGTTCGATTATTGCAGGTTTAGGAACTTTAGCTTATGGAGCATTTAAACTTCTGAAAAAGTTTAAAAAACCTTAAAAATTTTGAAAGATTAAGTGTTAGTGTGGATTTTAGCTGCAGGTTATGCAGCTTTTTTATTGGTTTTCTTCTTCCTCTTTTAACATTTCTTCAATCATTTCTTGTTCTTGGATTTCTTCTCGATGGCGGATAAAATGTCTTTGTACACCAAGTTCTGAAAACATTTTTAATTCAGCAGCCTTTTCTTCTGCAATATACTGTTCTTTTTTCTTTTCTTTATGGTTTTCTAAAACTTTAACTTCTTGTTCACATTTTACTAATTTTTCCATCTCTTCATCTAAAATATCCTGTAATTCCTGGCGCTTTTTTTCAAGTTCTTCAGCTTTATCCCATAAATGATGAAGATATTTATCATAATATTCCATCATTCTGTAATCTGCCATTTTTTTGGCTTGAATAGTTTGAGCAATTTCATCATTATTCTGTTTGATATCCATTTCAGCCTGATGAACAGCCTGTTGCGCTTTTTGCACAACAGCTTCTTGTTCTTCTTTTTTTCTAATTCTAAATTCTAGAATTTTTTGTAATCTGTATCTAAATGGCATACTTATATAATACCCCAATACAAAATATCTGAATATATAACTATAAGATATTAAAAGTTATTTACTATAAGAAGCAAGATTATGGGCAATACAATAAGCTTTTAAATCCTTTTTAATATCCGGAGCCAATATGTACATTGTGATAATATTCGGAATAGACATTGCTATCATCATCGCATCAGTAATATTAATAACAGATGTAACGTTTAAAACGGAACCTATTATTATAAATCCGCAATATATAAATTGGAATAAAAGAGTTCTTTTCTTTCCTTCTCCAACCAAAAAGTTCCAGGATTTTTGACCGTAATAAGCCCAGGAAATTAAAGTAGATAATGCGTATAAAAGAACTATGCAAGCCAATAATGTAGGGAAAAACGGCATCACTGAAGATATTGCTTTGGATGTCATTTCAATACCTGAAGTATGACCGGCATAATCTTTGTAAACACCTGTTATAACAATAGCGAAAGCTGTTAAAGTACACATAAAACCAGTTAAGAAAGGATCTAAAAGTGCAACGAAACCTTGTGACAACGGTTCATTTGTTTTAACAGTAGCATAAACTATTGGGCCGGAGCCAGTACCTGCTTCATTTGACTGAACAGAACGTCTTAATCCCATAATCATTGCAACAAACATTCCGCCATAAATTGATTCAGGACAAAAAGCTTCTTTTACAATAACCCAGGCAGCGTGCGGAATAAGTTTGAAATTCGCAATAATTACAGCCATTGCAGAAAATAAATATATAAATATTTTTAAAGGTACAATTTTTTCAGTAACTTTAACGATATTTTTAATCCCGCCAATAACAATCAAACCTACAACTATTGCCATACCAAGACCAATAACCCAGTGATAATGGCCTAAAACACCATTTTCTCCACCGCATACATTGACAAATTGGTTTGCAGCCTGATTAATTTGAATCATGTTTCCGCCTGTAATACCGCCGCAAATACATAGAATTGCAAACATTACAGCTAAAGGCTGACCAAGCCATCTTAATTTTTTACGAGTTAGGCCGTGAGCCATATAATGCATCGGGCCGCCGGAAATGGAACCATCAAGGTTAAATTTTCTATATTTTACAGCAAGTGCTGCTTCAACAAACTTTAATGACATTCCAAGTATTGCACCTACAATAATCCAAAATGCTGCTCCCGGACCGCCCATTGATATTGCAATTGCAACACCAGCAATACTACCTAAACCAATTGTACCGGATAATGCAGTCATAAGAGCCTGGAACGATGAAACCTCACCGGTACCTTTATCATTACCTGTTTCTTTTGGCTTCATCAATAAATCACAAGCGTGTTTAAATCCCCATACAGGAATCCCTTTAAGATATATTGTAAAAAATATACCTGCAATTAATATCCAAAAAATAATTATCGGTACATGTGTTCCAAATACCGGAATAGGGAAGAATATGACATTTGCAACTGCATCCGAAAAAGGTGCAAGTTTTTCATCCATAAATTTATCAATATTCATTGCACTTGCTTGTTGAATATTGAATAACAATATTGATAGTAAAAATAATAATTTCTTCATATCCTGCCTTCTATTCTCTCGTTAACTATTCAATTATACCAAAAACATGAAACACCTTAACCTAATCTTTATATAATACAAAAGCAGCGGTCAAAAAATGACCGCTGCTTTAATATTCTATTTTATGAACTAGTCAATAGCTTTGATTTCTTCTGCCTCATCTTCGTCATCTACTTCGACTACTTCAACATCAGTATTTCTGATTGTATTTTTATCGGCATATAAAGATTTGCTTTTCACTTTTTTTACTTGTCTATCAAGTTTATCAGCAATTAAATCAATACTTGCATACATAGATTCTGCCGATTCTTCAACGTGTACAACAGTTCCGCTGCTAAGCGTACATTTTACTTCCGCTACGTGTTTTCCAGATGCAGCAGGGTTTTTAATTACTGTTAAAATAACTTTGATACCTTGGATTTGGTCATAGTGATTAACTACTTTACCAAGTTTTTCTTTTACATAAGCTTTAATAGCGTCTGTAATTTCAATGTTTTTACCATTAACGTGTATATGCATGTATGCCTCCAATAATGTGTACATTTTTTATTATACACCATATTGGATTATTTTAAAAGTGATTAATCTGTGATAATTTGTGGAATCTCAACATCCGGAGTCCCAATAACTCTTACCAATTCTAAAACAGAAGCTTTCATCTGACATTTCTGAGAGGTTCCTTTAAAAAAATCACTATAGAAACATCCTTCGCAATTACAACCTCTTTTATAACATTCTAATGCTGTTGGAGTCCAACGTCTTACAGCAATAGCTCTCCCCAAATCTCTACTTCTAAACAACCTTATCCTCCAAAAAATTTTCAATCTTATATATTGGTTCTAAGAACCGTTCCCCATAGGCTTTTTCAACCTTTCTTTCATTATATAGGTTAAGAATGGTTTTACAACCCATTTGTAAATGTTTATTACAATAAACTCAACAGTTGTAAAATGCACACTATTAAAGTAATACCCGTTTTCAATACATGATAAATCATACTATTACATGGATACAAGAATTTAAATCATGGAAACATGCTCATGGCATGTATTTCCATGATTTTGGGAACCATTAAGAAATGTAAAAATCTTGGCATGTTGTAAAAACATGATTAATATTTAATCATGGGGAAATAGTATTTTATGTGCATGAATGAAGTAATAAAAACTATTTTAGAGAGAAGAAGCGTTCGCAAATTTTCCGATAAACCAATTGAGAAAGAAAAAATCGAATTAATTCTTAAAGCAGGAATGGCTTCCCCATCTGCCAGAAACCGTCAGCCTTGGAAATTTTTTGTTGTAGATGATAGAGATTTATTAAACAAATTGGCTGATGAACTTCCTTATGCCAAAATGCTTTATAATGCTCCGCTATGTATTATTCCATGCGGAGACATCCGGGATAAAGAAGATTTAACAGCTCAAACTTTTTGGGTACAAGATTGTTCCGCTTCGGTTCAAAATATTTTAATCGCAGTACAATCTTTAGGATTAGGTGCGGTTTGGACAGCTTGCTATCCTAAAGAAGACCGGATAAAAATCCCTCAAAACATACTTAACATGCCCGAAGGAATTATTCCTTTATGTGTTATTCCTATAGGATATCCCGAAGATAAAACTGAAGCTAAAGATAAATTTAAACAAGAAAATATTATATGGAACAAATTTCAAAATTAAATTAGAACCATTATTGAATTAATTAGCTAAAAAAGATATAATTATTATATGGCTAAGATTAAGAAATTAAATTATTTTAACCGTTCAAAGATTAAGAAAATGATACCGTTTCTTAATGTTTCAAGAAATAATCCATTAATGAATATGTTATCTATTAGTCCTTTTGGTGCATTACATAATCTTTTGCCATTAAAATACAAATTTTTAGATGAATCTTTTATTATATCCGAAGATGATGACGATATTGGAATGATAACTGTATCTCCAATTTTTGGAAATTATTCTAAACTTTTTATTTCACAATTATTTTTTTCCGAAAAATCTTATGATTTAGCCCAACAATTAATAAATTTTGTTGTATCACATTACGGAGCAAATGGTGTTACCGCATTTTTAGTAACCATTAATCAAGTATACAGCAACCTTATTAATTTATTTATCGGACAATGCGGATTTAGACAATGTTCTACACAACAAATCTGGGAAGTCAACAAAATCTCATTCAAAAAATCTACGACGATTAAATATAGAAGATTGAGAGATTCTGATTTGAAAGAAATTTCAGAAATATATAATGACTCTCTTATGACTCATTTTAAGCCGACATTAGAAAGAAAAGGAAAAGAATTTTCAGAAGCTTTTTACCACGGACTGACTTATTCATCTGAATACCGGTATGTAATTGAAGATACTGCATCAGATAAAATTTTAGGATATTTCTTGATATCCACTGACGATAATGAAAATTTTTTGGTGGATTTTAATTATTCTGACGGATACAATGTAGATTTTGACGGAATAATGTATTTTGCAACAAGAGAAATCTTGAAACGAATAAGAAGATTTAAACTTTATATGAAAATAAAAAAATATCTTAAAACCGGACAAAAACAAGAAGAATACGCCCAACAAAACAATTTTTCTTGTATACAAACAAAATTAATGCTTGTAAAAGATTTTTATAGAACATTAAAACAAGAATCTCCGCTTAAAGAATTAAAAGAATTTATTATGATTGGAGATTTAAATCAAGAAAAAAGATTAAAAATATAAATTACTATAATTTTAAATAAATAGTAAAATACTAAAAAGAGGTTTTTATGAAAAGATTAATAATTACACTTACCATATTATTTGTAACAGCTTGTACTGCATTTGCAGAAGATATGAAAGTTATGGCTCTTTCTGATTTTTCAACAGCAGCGCCTAAAGAAATTCAGGTTAAAGTTCTTCAAACAATGCTGCTTGATGAAGATATTAAAATAGAAGCCGGTTCAATTGTAACAGGAGATATGATTGATGTTATTCCTGCAAAAAGGCTAAAACGTGATGCAACATTTTCTTTTATGCCAACAAGTTTTAAAACCCCTAATAATGAAAGATATAAAATCAATAAAAAATATATAGGTAAATTTTCTCCAAAATTTGAACTTGATAAAGGTGAACTTGCCAAGAACGCCGCACTTTCTATTGGAGATATGTTTATGAGCGGACTAAGTACAGGATTCTATGCTGTACAGGGAGCTGTAAAAGATGAAAAAGGAAACAGACTTTTTTCTGCAGTAAATAACGTATATAAAAATTCATTCTTTTCTTATGTAGAAAAAGGCGGAGATACTTATATTAAAGCAGAGTCTTTATTTACGTTTAAGTTTAAAGACCCTGATAAAGATGAAACCGGCGTAAATAATAATGAACCGTCAATAACAAAAATAGAAGAACCTAAAATCGAAGATATTCCTGAAATTGATTGTGATTCACTTCCAGCACCAAAGAATTAATTACCGGATTCAATATTTGTAATGCAATTTCTGAACGATTAATAAATTTAGGCATACAAACAGGTTTGTTTTCTAAAATAAATTTGTCCGGATCTAAAATATAATTTTTTATTACAGCAGATTTCTTTTTTGTCATACTCCATGCTAAAATATAACCAGACAATATTAATCCGCAAAAAGTTTTGTAAAATGGTAATATTTGAATAAATAGCATTTGAGATAAAGTTTTATGACAAAAGAAAAAATTTTTTTAACTATATTACTTGCTGTTGTATGTTTTTTTTCTGCTATAACAGTTAACAACAAACTTGTAGAAAATAATGATATGGCAAGATATAAAAAAGCCATAGAATTTTATCGAGAAAATGAATACAGCAAAGCATATAATGAGTTTTCGAAAATATCAAAATTTTCTGTCTTAAAGCCTGCAGCACTATTTAGAGAAGCACGATGTGCACAGAGTTCCGGTGATACGCAGGCTGCAATGAGAAATTATAGTTTGCTTTTAAAACGTTTTCCAAACTCATCATTATATCCAATAAGTGAATATAACCTTGCAGTACTTTTATATACACGAGAAGATTATTTTGCGGCCAAAAGACATTTTAATCATCTTATAAATAAATTTGAAGATACAGAAGTAGCAATTGCCGCAAAATTTTATCTGGGAATGATTAATAAAAATCCATCATTATTTTTAGAATATTTAAAATGTTCCCCAAATGGCAGACATGCACAAGACGCTATTGATACTTTGGTTAAATGGAACATTAAGTTTACTAATGACGACAATTTAATCATTGCAAATTCTTATTTCGCAAGAAACGATTATAACAACGCTTTATTTTACTATCAAAAAACCAGCCTGCCATACAGTTGGTGCGGTTATGCAAGAACTTTATATAAATTAGGCAAATGGAATGATGCAAAAAATATAACAATTAAAGGGTTACAGTTATACTCATCTTTTGCCGAAGCAGATAATATATATGACAATATTGATTGTTTTCTTTCATTATCAGATACAAAACTTACAACCCTCAGATATTTATATTCTCTTAATCCAAAAGCTAAAGGTGCTGATTATATTTTATATTTAACAGCAAAATACGCTCCTTCAAGCGAAACACCTCGAATATATGAACAACTTTATAAAAAATTCCCTGATGGACAATTTTCAGGCGAAGCTTTATACAAAACTTTTTATTCAAAAATAAATCAGGGGAAATATAACGATGCAATAAAACTCGGGAAAATACACCTCGCAAGATTTAGCAATACAAATTCTGCCCCCGCAGTTATGTATTGGATAGGTAAAATCTATGATAAAAAAAATATGCCTGATATTGCAAAAACATATTATAAAGGAGTATTATCCAAATACCCTGATAGCTATTATGCACTAAGAGCAAATGCAAAACTTCACCAGGGACATAAAATGTTAGAAAACAGAAGTTTGGAAATAAAACCAGTTGTATTCCCAATCAAAAACAAGTCTGAAGCAAATCTTGCAATAAAACTTGCACAACTTGAAGATTATGATTTTGTTAAAGAATTGTACAAAAATGACGAATTCGTTCAAAGCTGGATTGAATATCAGCAAGGGAATTATACTCATTCCGCTTTTATTGCACGAGAAGCGATGGACAAACTTGAAATCAAGCCGGATTTTAAAGATACAAGATGGAGATTGGTTTATCCTCTGCATTATTACAATTATGCCCAAAAATATTCTCAAACAGAAAACCCTATCGTCATATTATCAATAATAAAAGAAGAAAGTCATTTTAATCCTAATGCCAAAAGTCCGGTTGGAGCCATTGGACTAATGCAGCTTATGCCGGCAACTGCGAATGAAATTGCAAGAGCATATGGACTTCCAAATAATTTATATAATCCGGAATATAACATACATCTCGGATGTCTTTACTATGCTAAAATGAGAAAAAGTCTGAATGACAAAGATATGTCTGCAATTATGGCTTATAATGGCGGATGGGCAGCAGTTACAAGATGGAAAAATAAACTGGATTATGATGACATTGATGATTTTGTTGAAAAAATTCCTTACCCTGAAACCCAAGATTATTTGAAAAAAGTTATGAAAAGCTATTGGAATTATTCTAATATTTATACTAAATAGCCATTCTGAGCGTATGCGAAGAATCTATTTATTGTGGTGAATGATTTTCAACCTATTATATTTACCCCCTGATATTTCCCTCCCCCTACTTGAAAGTTTTAGGATTTTTAGGTAGTATAATGATATATAAATTTTATTTATGCATAAATTTTAATAGGAGAATTAAATGTTCGAACGTTTTACAGAGAAAGCAATTAAGGTAATAATGCTTGCTCAGGAAGAAGCCAGACGACTTGGCCACAATTTTGTCGGCACAGAACAAGTTTTGTTAGGTCTTATTGGCGAAGGAACAGGCGTTGCGGCAAAAACACTTAAATCAATGGGAGTAAACCTTAAAGATGCACGTGTTGAAGTTGAAAAGATTATCGGCCGCGGTTCAGGTTTTGTAGCCGTTGAAATTCCGTTCACCCCAAGAGCGAAGAGAGTTCTTGAGTTATCCTGGGATGAAGCAAGACAATTAGGTCATAATTATATTGGTACAGAACACCTTTTATTAGGTTTAATAAGAGAAGGTGAAGGTGTTGCAGCCCGTGTACTTGAAAACCTAGGTGTTGATTTAAACAAAATCAGAACAAATGTTGTTAAAATGCTTGGTGAATCAAAATCACAAACTGCGACAGCAGGCGGCGGAGGTTCTGCTCCTGTATCAAAAGTTAAAACACCAAGCCTTGATGAATACGGTACAGATTTGACTCTTGCGGCTGCAGAAATGAGGCTTGACCCTGTTGTAGGACGTGAGAAAGAAATCGAAAGAGTTATACAAATTCTTGCAAGACGTACAAAAAATAACCCTGTTTTATTGGGTGAGCCGGGTGTTGGTAAAACAGCCGTTGCAGAAGGGCTTGCAACAAGAATTGTTAACGGAGAAGTTCCTGATATCTTAGAAGGTAAAAAAGTTATCCAGCTTGATATGGGGCTTTTGATTGCAGGTACTAAATACAGAGGTGAGTTTGAAGAACGTCTTAAAAAGATTATGGACGAAATCAGACAAGCCGGAAATGTTATCCTTGTAATCGACGAAATGCATACATTGATTGGTGCGGGTGCTGCAGAAGGTGCAATTGATGCGGCAAATATCTTGAAACCTGCTTTATCAAGAGGCGAAATTCAAGTTATCGGTGCAACTACTCTTGACGAATACAGAAAGTACATCGAAAAAGATTCTGCACTTGAAAGAAGATTCCAATCAATTATCATTGAAGAACCTTCTATTGATGAAACAATTGAAATCATCAGAGGTTTGAAGTTCAAGTATGAAGAACACCACGAACTTATTATTTCTGATGAGGCAGTTGTTGCGGCAACCAAATTGTCATCAAAATATGTTACAGACAGATTCTTGCCGGACAAAGCAATCGACGCATTAGATGAAGCAAGTTCAAAAGTAAGATTAAAAGTTTCTTCACTTTGTCCAGAAGCAAGAGAACTTGATAAACAGTTACGCGAAATCGTTAAAGAAAAAGAAGAAGCAATCAGAAATCAGGATTTTGAAAAAGCATCTTCTCTCCGTGACGATGAAGCGGATATGAAGGATAAAATCAGAGAAGTAACCGAACAGTGGAAAAAAGATAACGAAGCAAACAAACCTGTTGTCACAGCAGAAGATGTTGCAGAAGTTATCGCAACAATGACAGGGGTTCCTGTTACCCGCTTAACTGAAGGTGAAAGCGAAAGATTATTGAAACTTGAAGACACTCTTCATGAACGTGTAATCGGGCAAAGCGATGCGGTTGTTGCTTTATCAAAAGCAATCAGACGTGCAAGAGTCGGTTTGAAATCACCAAACAGACCTATCGGCAGCTTTATCTTCTCAGGTCCGACCGGGGTTGGTAAAACAGAACTTGCAAAAGCTCTTGCTGAGGCAATGTTTGGTTCAGAAGATAACATGATTCGTGTAGATATGTCCGAATTTATGGAAAAACATTCTACTGCGAAACTTATCGGTTCTCCTCCGGGATACGTTGGTTATGACGATGGCGGACACTTATCAGAACTTGTCAGAAAGAAACCTTATTCAGTTATTCTTTTTGACGAAATCGAAAAAGCACACCCTGATATCTTTAATATCATGCTGCAAATTCTTGATGATGGCCGCTTGACTGATGCAAAAGGTCGTCATATCAACTTTAAGAATACAGTTATCATTATGACATCAAACGTTGGTGCAAGTATGATAACAACTCAAGGCAAACTTGGTTTCACAACGGCAGAAAATGCTAAACAGGATAAATACGAAAAACTTAAAGATACAGTTAATGAAGAATTGAAAAAGGCATTCAGACCGGAATTCCTCAACCGTATCGATGATATTATCGTATTTAACCATCTGTCAAAAGAAGAAATCAGACAAATCGTTGACTTGATGATGAAAGACTTGTTCAAGAGAATATCAGAACGCGGCTTGTCAATGGAAGTTACCGATGAAGTTAAAGATTATCTGGCAAAAGACGGATATTCAGAAGCTTACGGTGCAAGACCATTGAGAAGATTAATCCAGAGAAAAATCGAAGATGAGCTTGCAGAAGAAATTCTGACAAATGCTTACCAGGAAGGCGATACGATTGTTCTAAAACTCAAAGATGAAAAAATAGTCTTTGAAAAGAAATCAGGTGAAACCTCAAAACCTGATAAAAAGGAAGAACAAGAAGAAAATGCCAACGCATAAATTCATAAAAACCGGGAATTAAAACTAAATTCCCGGTTTTTAATTTAATACTTTAAGTTACAAAATTCCTTATTGAGGAATTTTTCATACAATTATTTAAATATTCAAGTGTATTTATTTTTTCATTGTATAAAAATTTTACAAAATTCAGATAAGATATATCAATAGAACTTAGCAATACATTGATTTCAAAACCTTCTGAACAAAAGGGTTCATAGTCATAGATAACATAATTGTTGTATTTACTTTTCCATTCTTTTTTTTCAACACGACAATTATTCTCTTCAGCAATGTATTCAAACCAATCAATAATATCCCGGCTGATGTTTTTGAATTCTAAATATCTTTCTTGTATTTTGACCATAACTAATCTCCCACTAGTAAAATTTTAGTGGATAATGATTTTGAGAAATCCCCATTTTGTCTAATAAAAAAGATAATTTTCTAGCTTGATATGGTTAATATTTCAGAGGTACATTACAAATTTTCAGGAATTTAGATTTTTGTAGATAATGCCGGTGCTATCTGAATAAACTTGCGGACTAAATTTGTATCCCACTGTTTTCCTGCACCTTCTTGAAGAATATTGCAGGCAACATCAAGACTTAAACCTTTTCTGTATGGTCTGTCACTAATCAAGGCATGAAATGCATCTGCAACCGCAACAATTTTTGCCGCAAGAGGGATTTCATCACCTTTCAAATGTTCCGGATATCCAGTACCGTCAACATGTTCATGGTGATATTTTACTATTGGAATTAAATCTCTTAATGCTTCATTAGGCATCAATACTTTGTCCGCACCTATTACAGGGTGCTGTTTCATAATCTGCCATTCATCATCAGATAATCTATCAGGTTTTTTGAGAATATTTTCAGGAATACCTATTTTACCTACATCGTGTAAAAGTGCTCCTAATGTAATACGTTCAACTTCATTTTCCGGTAAATTAATTGCTCTTGCTAATGCTTCTGAATATCTTGAAACTGATGTTGAATGACCTTTTGTATAAGGATCTTTTGCATCAATTGCTCCGGCTAAAGATGTAGCAATTTCTGACAGGTGATTCACTGAATTAATTTGTTCGTTATTGAATTTTTTCAACAATTCTTCTTCAAAATTTACACCCATTTGAGAATGACGTTTTGATAACACTTCTGCATAAGAATGAAGTGCTATATCATCCCAGAAATTGAAATCAGAAGAACTAATAATTGCTGACATACCATCTTTATACCCTTTTGCTTGAGATATATACATAGCTTGTTCAGCAAGAATCAGTAATTTTTCCTGATCTTTAGCACATTCAGGATATGATGCGATACCTACAGAAACTTTTACAGGCCCAACATCATCAACAAAACAACAAGATAAACTATAAGTAATATATTCTGCAATATATTTTGCTTCATCTACATCTGTATTTGGCAATATTATTGCAATTTCATCTCCGCCATAACGACCTGCACTATCAGATTTTCTTATATTATGTTTAACTTTTTCAGCAACAAGTTTAATAACTTCATCACCTTTTGCGTGCCCCAATTCTCTATTTATTTTGGAAATATTATTTACGTCTAACATTACGATAGACAAATCCTGACCTGTTTCGTCAGCATTTTTTAATTCTTTTGTAAGACATTCTTGAAACCCTCTATGATTAAACAACTGGGTCAAAGCATCTGTATTCATATGCGCATTTGCAGATTCAATTAATGCAAAATTGTCAATAATTGTTGCCGCATAATTCGCAATAAAAGAGCAAAGTTTTTTATGGGATTCATCCATATCATCTGCGATTACCATAACTCCAATACATCTTGAAACAGACATCATTGGAAAAATTGTTATCGGATGATTATGAAAATACGCAAGATTTAAAAAATCTACATTATTCTTTGCAATAATTGATTTTGATGCAAATGCTTGATACACAGGATTCAAAGAATCTGTTTTGAATACTTTTGATACAAACACATTATCCATTTTATCAATCAATTTTAGATTAATACATCCGGACATTTCGTTATACAAACCGTATGCAGTAAATGAACACCCGAGATAATTTGTTAATATTTTATGTAAACGTAAATAGAATTCTGAGGGTTCATTTGACGGCAAAATTGATGAAACTGCATCAATTACTTGTTTATAAATTTGTGTATCATTTTTATGTCTGTTTGTTATTCCTGATAATGTCGAAATTCTATTAGGAACAGATGTTGAAGACAACAGATTTACTTTCGCCACCAGCTTGCTTGCAGTAAGGGGCGATGTAGCATTTGTATTATTGGGAAAATGCTTTTTTGTACCTTCCGTGAATGTATGTTCTTTATTACGTTCCAAAATAAATTACCTACACATGATATGATACACTATTTAAGTCTAAAAATAAATCTTTTTTGCTATTTTAATTCCAATTTATTAACATTTTTTAAGAAAGGTAACTAATTTTTACGCATATTGTTTAATTTATGTTCTATTACATGATTGATAAAAGTTTGCGGCAAATGTGAAAATATTTCTGCGGTTTTTGCATCAAGTCCTATCGTATATGATGATTTTGGATTATTTTTTTTATCTATTTTAACTATTTCTTTTACTATTTTAGATACAGGCATCCCTTTTGTTTCATTTTTAAGTGCATTTTTTACAAGATACTCATACTCTTTTTCATAACCTGAAATATCACTTAAAGAGTTTTGATTTTCTCTAACAGATTTTGACCATATAGGAGTTGCAACTGCACCGAGTTTTACAGATATAACTTGCTTGCAAGATTCCAGACTATAAAGATTAAAAAGAATATCTAAAGCTCTTTTAGACGCACAATACGGGGCAATAAAAGGATATATACCAAACGATGACATTGAACTTATATTAATTATTTTTTTAACATTAATCCCTCGTGTTAATTCTATTGCACCAAATACATTGACATCAAACTGACGCCTTAAATCAGACATTGAGATTCTATCCATGGCTCCTGCAACAACACACCCTGCAGCATTTATTATTGTATCTATTTTATCAGTCTTGGAATTTATTAATTCAACTGCAGACTGAATTGTATCCGGTTTGGAATAATCAATATAAAACGGTATTATATTATTCCCCTCCGGTTTCAAATCCTCATTTCTAAATCCTGCAAATACTGTATTATCTTTAGAATAATAATCAAGAAGAGCTTTACCTATACCTGATGTTGAACCTGTAATAACGTATATTTTTGTCATTAGTACATTCCAACAATATTTCTAACTTCATTAAGAATTTTTTGAGCTTCAACTCTTGCCTTTTCTGAACCTTCTCTTATAATTCTATCTACTATTTCAGGATGTGCTTCGTAGTATTTTCTTTTTTCTCTAATCTCTGCCATTCTTGCATTAATTCTTGCCCCTAATTCTCGTTTACATTGAGCACAACCTCGAAGTCCTTTTTCACATTCTTCTCTGACTTGGGCAATCTCATCTTCCGTTCCAAATATCTTCCAGTATTTGAAAGCAACTTCGCATTCATCAGGATGCCCCAAATCATCTTTTTTAATTCTGCTTCTGTCAGTAATTGCAGACATAACTTTTTTAGCAGTTATTTCATCAGTATCAGAAATTTTTATATCATTATGAAAGGATTTACCCATTTTATTCCCGTCCAGACCGCAAATCAAAGAACAATTATTTAGTTTTGGCTGCGGCTCTTTAAAGAAATCTGTTTTGTAAATAAAATTGAATCTTCTTGCTATATCACGGGTTAATTCAACATGTGCAACCTGATCTATGCCTACAGGTACAAAATCTGCATTAAACAATAAAATATCCGCCGTCATTAAAACAGGATATCCCAGCAATCCATAATTAACCTGTGTCCCAACACCTTCTTTTGTTTTAAGAATTTTTGCCATATCTTTTAAAGTCGGATCACGCTCAACCCAATTTTGAGGAGTTATCATACTCAAATAGATATGCAATTCTGCCGTTTCAGGAACAAGTGATTGTACATAAATTGTTGATTTTTCAGGATCAATCCCTGAAGCAAGCCAATCCATAACAACATCTGTAATATTTTGTTTGAGGTCAGATGTACTATCATATTTCGTAGTCAGTGCATGCCAGTCTGCTATTTGATAAAAACATTCATATTCGTCTTGTAGTTTAACCCAATTATCTATAACTCCAAGATAATGCCCCAAATGCAGCTTACCTGTTGGACGCATACCAGACATAATTCTTTGTTTCATACTTTAACCTCACTTTTTATATTAATAATTATACACAAAAATGGTGTAAAAGTATTCTATCCAACGAATTCTTATTCCTCTGTCAATCTGAAATCTTCAGGTAAAGATTCCTCTATCTTTTTCACAAGTTCAGACGGTTTAATTCCGAGAGATTCCGCTATCATCCATAAAGTTACAAACTTACAATTAACACTTCCTTTTTCAATTCTGCGAATAGCATCTCCGCCAAAGTCATATTCATTCTCTAATTTATTGACAGATTTATTCATCGGTTTACGTAATTTTGTAATGATTTCTCCGGTTTTTTGGGCAAGTATTAATGTATTTTTATTGGATGTTTGCATATTTTTATAATAAGTGTTATACTTATTTTAAAATCCGCATATATGCGGAATAAATAACACATAATTATTCAAATTAACATTTGAGATAACATTACACGTTCTATTTGTATGGTTTTTAATTATATGATATTATCTTCTTAGGTTTGTAGAATTACAAAGGGATTTTTTATGTACGATGATGAAGATTATGATTGGGATGAGTTTGGAGAAAATCATATACCCATTATAAGACGCTGGATTGAACTTAGGAAAGAAAAAGGTCTTACTCAAAAACAACTTGCCCAAAAAATGGATATGAACGAACGTGATATTATAGAAATTGAAAAAGGATGTAAAAGTATCAGACCCCTCAATATAATTAGGTTTTGCGATGTATTAGACATTCCCCCAAATGATTTTTATAAAAAAGAAGTAAAAGAAGGAAAATTATTGCACTTTCCTCCTCGTTTGTAGTAAAATTATCCTATGGTTAAACTGGAAGAGATAGTGGATTATAATGGAATAAAAATCTCCAGAATATCAACAGATACACGTACAATTCAATCGGGTGATTTTTATTTGCCCCTAAAAGGTGCTAATTTTGACGGAGAAAAATTTATTTCTCAAGCAATTGAAAAAGGTGCTGCCGGCTACTTTACAACCGGTGATGAAAAAATAGAAGGAGCTATTGCAATAAAAGTTCCGGATACTAAAATTGCATACCTTGAACTTGCTAAACAACGCAGGCTCAAAGTTAATCCAAAAGTTATTTTGATAACCGGAAGTTCCGGTAAAACAACAACAAAAGAACTCGTGTATTCTGTTATCACTCAAAAATACAAAACTTTTAAAACTCCTTTAAATCACAATAATGAAATCGGTTTTTGCCAGACTATTTTTGAAATGCCTGATGATACAGAGGTTCTTGTTTTAGAGGCCGGCATGAGAGGATTGGGAGAAATTGAACTTATTTCAAAATACGCTGTTCCTGATATTTCGATTATTTGTAATGTCGGCACTGCTCACATAGGAAGATTGGGTTCAAAAGATAATATTGCAATTGCAAAATGTGAAGTAACAAAATACCAAAAGCCTGATGGAATTTTTATCGGTCATGATGATGAATTAATACATAAACATCTGAATTTTAGCGGAGAAAAAATATTTTATTCTATTAATGATACAACTATTCAAGAAAGAAAAATCGGATATTCGAAATTTTCGTATAAAGGGCAGGATTACTCTTTGAATATTGAAGGTGATTATAATATTGAAAATTCACTTGCGGCTATAGAAACAGGTATCGCACTTAATATAGATTATGATTTGATAAAACAAGGACTTGAAAATTATCATCCAATTGAAAAAAGATGGGAAACAGAACATGTTGGAAAATTTGATATCATTAATGACAGCTATAATGCTAATCCTGAATCCATGAAGGCAGCTTTGGGTACAATATTTGAACTTTATCCTGATTCTGTAATAGTTCTCGGAGATATGGGAGAACTCGGAGAAAACGAAAAAGAGTTTCATAGAGAAGTAGGCAGGTTTATAAAGAATCACGCACACAAAGAAAATATTATTCTAACCGTAGGAAATCTTGCAAAAGAATTTGGCGGAAACCAAAATTTTGAAACAAACAAGAATGCTGGAAAGTATATTATTCAAAATATAAAAGAAGAGAGAACTATATTTTTCAAAGCATCACGTTCAATGAAATTTGAAGAAATTATAGATTACATAAAGGAGAATAGTTAAATGATAATGACATCGGTATCCTTTTTATTAGGATTGATATTATGTCTTTTGTTCGGAATACCGTATATAGATTTTTTAAAGAAAAAAATGATAGGCCAGTATATAAGAGAAGAAGCACCGGAATCTCATAACCAGAAAGCAGGAACTCCGACAACAGGAGGTGTTTTTATAATTCTTGCAGCTTTGCTGGCATCTGTAACAACTCTCTTTATGGCAGAAAAATTTACATCATCTGCATGGATAGTTTTGATAACTTTCTTATTCTACGCACTTGCAGGATTTCAGGATGATTTTCTCAAAATAAAAGGACACGAAAACAAAGGTTTGAGTGCAAAAGGGAAATTCCTTCGTCAAATTATTATTGCACTTTTACCGATATTTTATGCAATACAAACTTACGGAACTTTTGGAACACAAATATCATTTGGAAATGTTGTTATAGATTTAGGCTGGTGGTATCCGTTGCTTGCGATTATTGCAATAACCGGAGCATCTAACGCTTATAACCTTACAGACGGTCTAGACGGGCTTGCAGCGTCAACAGGAGTGCCGGTATTTATGGGATGTGCGTTTATTGCACTATTATCACACTATGATTTTATCGCAATAATTGCTGCGGCAATGGCAGGAGCGTTACTTGGATTTTTAAGATACAATAAGCCGAAAGCCCAGGTATTTATGGGAGATACCGGTTCTCTTGCAATTGGCGGATTGCTGGGAACTCTTGCAATTATGGGGAAATTTGAAATTTATTTAATAATACTTGCAGGTATTTTTGTTATTGAATGTTTATCAGTTATGATTCAGGTTACGAGTTTCAAATTAACCGGCAAACGTGTATTCAAGATGTCTCCGATACATCATCATTTTGAACTTTCAGGATTTACTGAACGTCAAATCGTGAAAGGTTTTGCAATAGCTTCTTGTATATTTTCTGCTGTTGCGGTTATCATATTTGAACTATTTCATACAGGAGTTTTGCAATGAGCAGTACAAACTGGCATGATAAAAAAGTTTTGGTAATGGGTTTTTCAATGAGCGGAAAATCTGCTGCAAAATATCTGGCTAAACATGGAGCAGATGTTTATATTACAGAAGATAGAGAAGAAAAACCTGAGGACAAAAAAGAATTAAAAGAACTCGAAACGCTCGGAATAAAAGTAGAATTTGGCGGGCATTCGGAAGAATTTTTGAATGATGCATATCTTGCAGTCGTAAGTCCGAGTGTTCCTTTGGATTCAGAACTTTATAAAAAAGTTAAAGAAAAAAATATTCAAATAATATCAGAAGTAGAGCTTGCGTACAAAGAAACCGGCAATCCTTTTGTTGCAATTACCGGTACTAACGGAAAAACAACAACAACAGCTTTAACTTCTCATATTTTATCATCAGAATACAATGCTCCTGAATGCGGGAATATAGGTGTTCCGCCAACATCATTGCTGGATTCGGATGTGGATTATTTTGTATGTGAATTGAGTTCTTTCCAGATGGAACATACAAATGCAATGAGGGTACAGATTGCCTGCTGGACTAATTTTACACCGGACCATATAACATGGCACGGGACATTGGAGAATTATTTCAATGCAAAAGCAAAACTTTTTACTCCGCCGACAGAGGCTGCGTTTGCGATTTTGAACGGAGCGGATGAAAAACTTCTTGAATTTTCAAAAACCTGCGGAGGCGAAGTTTTCTTGTTTGATAAAGAAACAGAAGATAATTGTTCTTATATAAAAGACGATGCCATATATTTTAAACGCAGAGGAAAAGAAGAGTTTATTATTAAACTTGCTGATTGCCCGCTAATCGGGCATCATAATTACCAGAATATAATGTGTGCGGTAATTATTGCCAAACTTATCGGGATTTCTAACGAACATATTCAAGAAAGAATAAAAGATTTTGTTGTTCCGGAACACAGGTTGGAAAAGGTTAGGGAGTATAGGGGAATAACTTTTTATAACGATTCAAAAGCTACAAATCCTGAAGCTTCAATTGTTGCAATAAATTCATTCAATAACTGCAATGTTGCATTAATTGCGGGCGGTAGAGATAAACTCACAACACTTGAAGAATTTTGTGAGTCCGTAAAAAATCATATTAAAACTGTTATTCTAATAGGAGAAGCTGCGGAAAGGTTTGAAAAAGAATTGCGTACTTCCGGTTTTGATAATATAATTAATGCAGATTCACTTGAAGCCGCAGTAGATAAAGCAATTGAATTAAAGCCTGACAACGTCTTGTTGTCTCCTGCATGTGCAAGTTTTGATATGTTTAAGGGTTACGAGGAGAGAGGAACGGTATTTAAGAATTATGTATTATCAAAGAAGTAACAGCGGAAGAAACAGAACACCCAGAAATACAAATACAACTCAACAAAATATCATAATAACACCTCCTGATAAAACATTGATGGTGGTTGTTGTGTTCCTTGTTGTAATCGGTATTATGGTAATATTTTCCGCAAGTGCTCCCAAGTGCGTTGATATGGGTGTTAATCCTGCAAAATTTGCAATTCAACAGATTCTTGGTGTAATTGTAGGATATATCGGACTTCGGTTTTTAAGCAATTATGATTATAGAAAACTTGTAAATGTTACCAATATTTATGCTTATGTTGTTATCGGTTTGCTGCTTTTAGTACATTTTACCGGTGATGTTGTAAACGGAGCGCAAAGATGGTTAAACTTGGGGCCATTGAGCCTTCAGCCGTCTGAGTTTGCAAAACCGGCGGTAGTGTTACTTTTAGCAAATGTTTTTCATAAAGATGCAAATATAGCAGACCCAAATAAATGGGCAAACGCTTTTATACCGATACTTATAATGGTTGGTCTGATATTTATTCAGCCAAACCTTAGTATGGTAATTCTTTTGGGGATGACATCGGTTATTTTGTATTTATGCGGAAACGGTTCAGTCAAACTTATTGGAATGATGGCAGCAACGGTAATACCTGTTCTCTTGATGCACGGGTTAAAAGGTTACCAATCTTCAAGAATTACAACCTGGCTGCATCCTGAAAGCGATCCTTTGGGTGCAGGTTATAACATTATCCAATCACTTGTTGCTTTTGCATCCGGAGGACTTTACGGAGTCGGATTCGGTGCATCCAAACAAAAACTTGCCTGGCTTCCGGAAGCACATACGGACTTCATTTTTGCCGTTGTCGGAGAAGAATTAGGTTTTGTCGGCTGTGTACTTGTCCTTATACTTTTCTGGACATTACTGCAAAGAGGATTTGTTATTGCATCCCGCTGTCCTGATATGTACGGGAAATTACTGGCAGTCGGGCTTACATTCTCTATTTGTTTCCAAGCATTTTTAAATATGTCAGTTGCAAGTTCATTCCTGCCTGCAACAGGTGTTCCAATGCCGTTTATCAGCTACGGCGGTTCATCAGTTATGGTTTCTTTATGGATGATAGGGATTTTATTAAATATTTCAAAGAAGAGAGTACAAAAAATAAGGGTACAACAAAATGTCGAATATATCTAGCAAAAAGTATTTTATTACAGGAGGAGGAACAGGAGGACACATTTATCCGGCTATGGCTGTAGCAGATGTTCTTGCAGAAATGGGAGATGATGTAGAGATTTATTATGTCGGAAATCCTAACAATCTTGAATATTCTATTGTTCAGCAAAAAGGATACAAATTCCTGCCTGTTTATATCAAAGGAATGCCAAGAAAAATCGGGTTTAGATTTTTATGGTGGAGTTTTAAACTGTTTATTGCAGTTATTCAATCACTCTATTATCTTTTCAAATACAGACCAAATGCAATCTTTGGAACAGGCGGATATGTTTCTGCTCCTATTATGATTGCATCAATTATTGAAGGTAAAATACCATTTATGATGCATGATTGCGATGCTCAGCCGGGACTTGTGACAAGAAAACTGGCACCTTATGCAGCTTGTGTTTCACTGGCTTTTGATAAAGCAAAAGATTATATCAAAAACGATAACTGCCATGTTAACGGCAATCCTTTAAGACCTCGATTTAAGACACTAACAAAGGGCCTTGCAAGAGCAGGTTTGACTCTGGATTATAATAGACCTGTACTTCTTGTTATGGGGGGCTCTCAAGGAGCAAAATCAATTGACGATGCATTTGTTGAAATTGTTAAAGAATTATCAACTGTTAATAATATTCAAATAATTTTCCAAACAGGTAAGAAAAATTATCAGGATATAACAGACAGACTTTCGCAGCTTTATCCTCACTATGATAAAGACAAAAATATATTAGTCAGACCGTATTTTGATGATATGGTAACTGTTTTGAAATCAGCGGACATTGTAATTTCACGTGCAGGCTCATTGAGTTTATCAGAAATATTTGCATCGGATGTTGCACCTGTTCTGATTCCATATCCGCATGCAGCATCAGACCATCAAAGAAGGAATGCAAAATTTGTAGAAGAACAAGGAGCTTGTATTTATCTTGAAGATAAAGATACAAATCCAAATTCTTTAAAAACTATAATTAACAAATTACTTAACGATGAAGAATTACAATCAAAATTAAAAGCAAATTGTGCAAAACTTGCTCAATATGATGCGCTGAAAGATATCGTTAATCAGTTTGTACAGATTGCGGAGTAGTGGATGAAACAAGGTCAAATTCTAAAAATTCATTCAGATTTTTATTATGTTGCATCAGAGAATGAACAATTTGAATGCAAACTGAGAGAAGTTTTAAAAAAACAGCAAAAAAAAATCTGTGTCGGGGATTATGTAGAATTTGATAACGGACATATAATAAACCTTCTGCCCCGCAAAAACTTTATCCAGAGACCGTCTGTTGCAAATATTGACCAAATAGTTATTGTATCGGCTGTTGAAGAACCACATCTTGATTTACACCAGCTTGACAGGTACGTTGCATTTGCGGAATTTTCGGGAATTGATATCAAACTCTGTTTTAACAAAAATGACTTATCAAAAGATGACAGCATGATAGAAGAAGTTTTTTCTATCTATGAGCCAATGGGATACGATATAATTTTCACATCTGCACTGGAAAAACTCGGAATAGAAGATTTTCAAGAAATGATGGAAGGAAAAACTTCTGTCCTCTGCGGTCCATCAGGTGTCGGGAAATCAAGTCTTTTAAATGCATTGAATCCTGATTTTCATTTGAGAACAAAAAGTATAAGTGAAAAAACCGGCAGAGGGACTCATACAACAAGACATTCAGAAATTTTAAATATATCGGATACAACCAGAATAATTGATACTCCGGGGTTTAGTAATTTGAAATTTGATTTTCTTATGCCGTGGGATGTTGCAAAACTTTTTAGAGAGTTTAGACCGTATCTCGGGACTTGCAAATTTCAAAATTGTGTTCATATAATGGAGACAGATTGTTCTGTTAAAAATAATCTGGATAAAATAGCAGAATCCAGATATGATAGTTATAAAGAATTTGTAGAAGAGGCCAAAGAATACAAAGAAAAAATTAAATATGAAGGACGTAAAAAAGAAACTTTTGAAAAAAAACACAATGATAAAACGGCAGTTAAAATAAGTGCCCAAAAACGAACATCTTCAAGAAGAACATTAAAACAACAACTTTATAAGGAAGATATAGATGAATAAATTAATAGAAAAAGTAGATAAAGCATTAGACGAATATCTTGAAATAAAATATCCGGAAGATATTTTTAAATCTATGAAATATACGGTAACATTGCCGGGGAAAAGACTCCGTCCTGTTATGTGTCTTGAAGCCTGCAGAATATTTGGCGGCAATATGGATGATGCACTCCCGACAGCCTGTGCAATAGAAATGCTTCATGCACAAAGCCTTATTCATGATGATTTGCCTTGTATGGATAACGACGATTTCAGACGAGGGAAACCTTCTAACCACAAAGTTTTTGGAGAAGCAGTAGCGGTTCTTGCGGGAGATGCTCTGTTGTCATATGCTCCGCAATTGATTATAGAAAAATCAAAAAATCTTTCAAGCGAAACTTTGATTAAGGTTTTGCTTGAGTTTACAAAAACGGCAGGAGCTTACGGATTAATTGCAGGACAGGTTGTAGATATAGAAAGTGAAAATAAAGGAATAAAAAATCCGGAAGTTTTAGATTTTATACATACTCATAAGACCGCAGATTTATTCAGACTTTCACTCAAAGCAGGTGCAATAATTGCGGGTGCGGATAATAATGCATTAGATGAAATGGATAATCTTGCACAAAAATTTGGACTTGCATTCCAGATTTATGATGATATTCTGGATGAAATTTCATCGTTTGAAGAAATGGGAAAAACAGTCGGCAAGGATAAAAATTCAAATAAATTGACTTATGTTTCTTTATACGGGCTTGAAGAATCCGAAAAGAAACTCAATATTTTATTTAATGAGGTTTATGATATAATAAACAAGTATAATTCAGATATTTTGAAAACTATCGTTGATAATATGAAGAAAAAATTAGAGAAAAATGGAGGTTAAATGGAGTTTGCGAAATGGGTTAACACCGGATATGAAGTATTATTTGTAAGTTTAACGGCACCTATTATTGCTCAAACTATCAAGTTTTTCCTTCATCTTTTAATGGATAAAAAAGTAGATTTACGTTTATTTACAACAACCGGCGGTATGCCAAGTGCACATTCTGCCTGCGTTGTAGGATTATCTACAACTGTTGGTATAATATGCGGATTTAATTCTGTAGAGTTTGCGATTGCAATGGGTAATGCCCTAGTTGTAATGTACGATGCTGCGGGTCTAAGACGTGCTGCAGGACGTCAGGCTGCATGTTTAAACAGAATTCTTGATGATTTTTATAAACATGAAATTCAGGCTATCGGCGGAAAATTAAAAGAACTTTTAGGCCATACACCTATTCAGGTTTTCTGGGGAGCAGTTCTTGGCGTTGTTTATGCATTTTATATACACCATTATTTTTTAAATCATGTTATGGGTAATTAAAAACCGATAATTTTATGGATAGTAGTATCTATAAGTAATATCGTATAATATTTTGTTTTTGATTATTTCTTTTACAAACAATTGGGGTTCGATTCTTTACATTAAATAAATCTACAGGTGCTGTCGTCCAGTGTCGTCCTATCCGCTCCACCTTCGTGGAGACGGTACAAACACCCATCAGTATCAACAGTAGGGTAGACTTTAGTCTACCATTGATACTAACTATATACATTTACTCCTTCAAGTTCTTACCAATATTGTAAGCTGAATTTCAACGTTGGTAAGATCCCGAAACGAGTTCGGGATGACAAAACCAATTCACGACTCACAAAAAATCATTTACCACTGCCGGAAGGGACTCTGCCGAGCAAACGATTAAGTATCGTTTGCGAGAGGGGAGAACCACCGTTGTTTA